>JBKOYW010000037.1:0-5002 GCA_046744275.1 Actinomycetota bacterium | reverse complement strand
ACGGCGACCTCGCTCGCGCTGATGTCCTCCGTCTCCGCGACGGAGAGGATGTGCAGACGGATCGGGTGAGCGAGAGCGCTCAGCCTCTTCCCTGGGATGCCACCACCATCGGCCACCACGCCAGGAATATAGTCGGCACGCGGACCGTTTTGTCAGGACATTCGTCCAGGAAATCGGCTGGATCGTCGTGTCTGCGCGGTGAAACGGGAACGACCGGTCAGCTTGCAGACATTCCTCGGCGCCGCGCAACGATCAAGCCGTCCTCCTCGCGGACGTCCACGCGCACCAGCGCGCAGCGGCTATCGAACACCGCGCAGCCGGATCGCACGTCGTATTCGTAGCCGTGCCACGGGCACTTGATGACCTCGCGCGCGTCGAGCATCCGGTACTCGCCGACCGCTTCGCCCTCGGTGTGTGGTAGGAGCCGGCCGCCGGACAGCCGCGCGCCCTGGTGCAGGCAGCGGTCGACGAATCCGTGCAGCTCGCCGTCCTGCGTGCGCACCACCACGACCGGCAGCATCCCCAGCCGCGCCGCCGCCATGGCGCCCGGCGCGAGCTCGCCGGCCGCGCAGACGACGACGCTGGTCTGCTCGCCGGTCGCGCTCACGCGAGAAGCATCTCACCCCGCCCGTTCGAGCGCGCGTTCGAGCGTGGGGTGGGTCGGCACGACCTGGTCGAGCCCGGTGATCCCGAGGACGCGCGCGATCGGCGAGCCCTCGGGCACGACGACGTGCAGCTCCTGCTGGCGCCGCCGCAGCTCCTCGTACAGGCCGAACAGCAACGTGATGCCGGAGCTGTCGAGGTACGTCGTCGGCTCGAGGTCGACGATCAACGCGACGCTGCGGTTGGTCAGCAGCGCGCGCAGCCGGTCGGCAATCGGTTGCGCGTTGCTCATGTCGACCTCGCCCTCGATCCGCGCGACGGGCAGGCCGCCGCGCGTCTCGGAGACGATCCGCGCGAGCTGCCTCATGCCGCGCTCGCCGGGCCCAGCGTCCGTCCGAGCACCACGACGGTGCCTTCGTCGCCGTGCTCGACGTCGACGGTCTCCATGAGCGACCGCATCAGCGCCAGCCCGCGGCCGCGGTGCGACCCGCGCGGCTCCCGCCAGCTGCCGTGGTCGCGGATCGTGACTCGGATTTGCGCGGCGCGATGCTCGGCATCGACCTCGAAGTGTGCCCGCCCGGGCGCATACGCATGCTCGACCGCGTTCGCGCATGCCTCCTGGCAGGCGACGAGGATCTCGTAGGCCTCGTCCTCCGTCGCGCCGTGGACGCGCAGCCACCGGCGGAGCAGGTGCCGGACCGCGACCAGCGCCTCCGGCTGAGCGGGCCACCGCGTGTGCAGGCCCTCGCTCAGCGGCGGCAGGCGGGCCGCGACCACCGCGACGTCGTCCTCGGGCTCGTCGGTCAGCATGCGGTCGACGATGTCCGTGCAGACGCTCGCGACGCGCTCGACGCCGGTGCCGAGCGCGCGCAGCTGTTCGAGGCCGTCGTCGATCGACGCGCCGCGGCGCTCGACCAGGCCGTCGGTGTAGAGCACGAGCATCGTGCCGGCGGGGAAGGACGCGAACTCGGAGCGGTAGGTCGAGGTCGGCGACGCGCCGAGCGCGATCGAGCCCTGGAGCGGGAGGTACTCGGCCTCGCCGCCGGCGCCGACGAGCAACGGCGGGGGATGCCCCGCGAGGACGAGCTCGAGCGCCTCCTCGGCAGGGTCGAGCACGACATAGGCAAGCGTGGTCATCGCGACCGGCCCGAGCTCCCACATCATGCGGTTGACGGCCTCGACGACGGCCGCCGGCTCGTGCTCCTCGATCGCGTACGCGCGCAGCGCCGTCCGCAGCTGCGCCATGATCGCGGCGGCCGTCACGCCGTGACCGACGACGTCGCCGACCGCCAGGACGACGCGGCCCCCGGTGAGCTCGAAGACGTCGTACCAGTCGCCGCCGAGGCTGCTGCCCGCGGCCGGCAGGTAGCGGCACGCCAGCTCCAGGCCGGCGATCGCCGGGAGATCCTGCGGCAGGAGCCGGCGCTGGAGCGTCTCGGCGATCCGCCGCTGCTCGAAGAGCTGGGCGTGTTCGATGGCGATGGCGGCGCGGTCGGCGGCGAGTTGGAGCAGTTCGCGGTCGGCGTCGTCGAAGATGCGGGTGGTGAGGCTGCCGACGTGCAGGACGCCGAGGATGTGGCCGGAGACGAGCAGGGGGACGCCGAGCAGGGAGCGGATGCCCTTCTCGCGCAGGATCGGGTTGTGGATGTCGGCGTGGTCGACGTCCTCGATGGCGAGGGCTTGGCGGCTGGCGGCGATGCGGCCGGCGAAGCCGCGGCCGACGGGGATGCGCACGCCCTGCTCGACCTCTTCCTCGATGCCCTTGGCGGCGCGGGCGCGCAGCATCTCGCCGTTGGGCTCGAGCAGCAGGACGGCGGCGGTGTCGACGTGCAGGATCGCGGTGATGCGGTCCAGCAGCTCGGGCAGCAGCAGCGACTCGAGGATCCCCCGGTCCGGCACCCGCCGATCATAGGCAGGCCAAAGCGCTCAGGTTTCCGGCGCACGGGACGATTCATTGGCGGAATGGGCCTCGACAGCTCACGGCTGCGCCTGCGCGTGCAGGTCATCGGCGCCGGGGTCCAGGTCACGTACCTGCTGTGCCTTGCCCTGGCGGGGTGGCTGGTCGTCACCTGGGACCGGCCGTACCGCGGGGTGATCGCGGCGCTGGTCGCTGCCGGTGTCGTCGGCGCGTTCGCCGTCTCGCGGCTGCCGGCGGAGCGGATCGTGCGCGGCCGCTATCGCGAGGCCTTCTTCGTCACCTGGAGCGTGCTCGACGTCGGGCTCATCTGCCTGATCGCGTACTTCGACGGCGGCGTCACGAGCCCGGCGGCGCTGATGCTGTTCCTGACGCTCGTGTTCGCCGCGCTCTCCTACCCGCTCGGCTCGATGGTCGTGGTCGTGCTGGCGAGCGTGGCCGGCGTCGCGATCATCGGTGCCGTCGGCGGCGCGACGGAGCAGCCGTTCGTCGCCGATCCCGCCTACGTCTGGGTGTTCCTGGTCAGCATGGCGCTGTGCGGCGTGCTGTGCATGTGGCAGTCGCGCCTGGCCGAGCGCCAGCGCCACGAGCTGGCGGAGCTGTCCCGCACGGACCCGCTCACGGGCTGCCTGAACCGCCGCGGCTTCGCCGAGCGGCTCGACGCCGAGCTGGCGCGTGCGGAGCGCGACGGCGGCGAGGTGGCCCTGATCCAGCTCGACCTCATCGCCTTCAAGGCGGTCAACGACCGACGCGGGCACGCCGCCGGCGACGAGCTCCTCCGTTGGGTCGGCTCGACGATGGCGGGCCTGCTGCGCGGGTCGGACGCCACCGGTCGGCTCGGCGGCGACGAGTTCGCGATGCTGCTCGTCGGCGTCAGCGCGGACGAGGCGCGGGCCGTCGCGGACCGCACGATCGCCGCCCTGGCCGAGCGGATCGGCGCCACCGCCGGCGTCGCCTGCCACCCGGCGGACGGGACCACCGGCGAGGCGCTGCACAGGCACGCCGACGCCGAGCTGTACCGCGGCAAGCTCGGTACCCGGACTGGATGACCGTCGCGCCGCCTGGGAGACTCCGGCGGCCATGGACGATCCACGGATCGAGCGGCTGATCCGCTACGGCGGCGGCTTCGCCGGCGAGCTGGTCGTCCGCGCGCGCGGGTCGTGGCTCGAGACGGCCGGCGGCAGCCGGGTGCTCGACTTCACCGCCGGCCAGATCTGCGCCACGGTCGGCCACAACCACCCGCGCGTGATGGCGGCGATCCAGCGCTCGCTCGACGACGTGGTGCATCTGAACTCGTGGATGCTGTCGCCGCCCGTGCTCGACCTGGCGGAGGCCCTGCTCGCCACCGTCCCGGCGCCGCTCGAGCGGGCGATGTTCCTGTCCACGGGCGGGGAGTCGGTCGAGGCGGCGGTGCGGATGGCCAAGCTCGGCACCGGCCGGTTCGAGGTCGCGTCGCTCACGCGCAGCTGGCACGGACTCACCGGCGGCGCCGCCGCGCTCACGCTCGCCGCCGGCCGGCGCGGCTACGGGCCGACGCTGCCGGGCTCGTTCGCGCTGCCGGCCCCGTACGCCTACCGGTGCCCGGTGAGGGCGTGCAACGGGGCGTGCGACTGCACGTGCCTCGAGGCCGGCTTCGATCTGTTCGATCAGGCGTCGGTCGGCTCGCCGGCCGCGGTGGTGGCCGAGCCGGTGCTGTCCGCGGGCGGCGTGATCGTGCCGCCGCCCGGCTACTTCGCGCGGCTCGTCGAGCTGTGCGCCGAGCGCGGGATGCTGGTGGTGTTCGACGAGTGCCAGACCGGGCTGGGCAGGCTCGGCACGATGTACGGCTTCGAGCGCTACGGCGTGGTGCCCGACTTCCTCGTGCTCTCCAAGACGCTCGGCGGCGGGGTGCCGATCGGCGCGGTGGTGACGAGCGCGGCGATCGAGGAGCGCTGCCACGAGCTCGGCTTCATCCATGTCACCTCGCACGTGTCGGACCCGCTGCCGGCAGCCGCCGCACTGGCCGTGCTCGACATCGTGCGCGAGGACGACCTGCCGGCGCGCGCCGAGCGGGCGGGGGAGCGGCTGGCCGGCCACCTCTCCGTGCTCGCGGCCCGCCACGAGGCGATCGGCGACGTCCGCGGCATGGGGCTGCTGCGCGGGGTCGAGCTCGTGGAGGACCGCGACAGCCGGCGCCCGGCGGAGGCGCTCGGCATCACGCTCACGGAGGAGTGCGAGCGGCGGGGCCTCTCGATCAACCTCGTCCGCGGCGGGACCGGCGGCGCCGCCAACTGCCTGCGGATGGCGCCGCCCCTGACGGTCTCCGACGACGAGATCGACGTCGCGGCGGAGATCCTCGACGCCTCGCTGACCGCGGTGGCCGCCCATGCTTGACCCGACCCGGCTCCCCGACGACCTGCCGGTCCCCGAGGACGACGGGGCCGCCGACCACCTGCGCGGCACGCCGCTGCCACCGGTCGCGCTGACGGCGACCGACGGCGAGGT
>JBKOYW010000150.1:0-5024 GCA_046744275.1 Actinomycetota bacterium | reverse complement strand
GGTGCCGCGCGGGCGGCGCTGGCCTCCGACGAGATCGCCATCCGGCTCGGCGCGGGCTGGCTGCGCGGCGAGGTCGAGGGCCTCGCGGCCCGCGCGCGGCTGACGCTCGACGCCGTGCCCGCCGAGCCCGAAACCGGCGAGGCCGAGGAGGACGAGGACGGCTTCGGCCTCACCTCGCGCGAGCGGCAGGTGCTCGCGCTGGTGGCCGAGGGGGCGACCAACCGCGAGATCGGCGCGCAGCTGTTCATGGCCGAGAAGACCGCGAGCGTGCACGTCTCGCGCATCCTCTCCAAGCTCAACGTGCGCTCACGCACCGAGGCGGCCGCGGTCGCCCACCGCCACCGGCTGTCCGACGGCCGCTGATGCAGCACGCCTACCACGCGGACCTGGACTACTACGAGGGCCGCGCGTACGGGCTGCTGGCGTCCGCCGAGGACGCGACCGAGGGCGCCGCGGCGGCGTTCGAGCGCTACGACGCGCCGCTGACGCTGGACGGCGCGCGGATCGTCGTCGCGCGCGAGCACGGGTTCCCCGGCTGGGCGGAGCTGAGCCGCCACGTCGCCGAGCTGGACGACGACCCGTTCGCGCGCGCGTACCGCGCGGTCGAGGCCCACGACGTCGACGGCCTGGCCGCGCTGCTCGACGAGTCGCCGGAGCTCGTGACCGCGCAGGGGACGAACGAGAACGACCTGCTCGGGATGGCATCCGCAACATGCGACGAGCGGCTCGTGAGAGTCCTGCTCGAGCGCGGTGCGGATGTGCGGCGCGGCAACGTCCACGGCTGGACGCCGCTCCATCAGGCCGCCTACAGCGACCTGCCGATGATGGCGATGATGCTGCTCGACGCCGGCGCCGCGGTCGACGTTCCGGCGCGCGGCGCGGGCGGCACGCCGCTCGTGGTCGCGCTGTTCTGGGGCAACCGCGCGACCGCCGAGCTGCTCGCCGAGCGCGGCGTGCACCCGCGTAACCTACGCACCGCCGCCGGCCTCGGCCGCCTCGACCTGATCGAGGAGGTCCTCGCGTCCGGCACCGCAGGCGCCGAGCGTGGCTTCTACCGCCCGCACAGCGGCTTCCCGGGCTGGAGCCCGTCCGACGACTTGCAGGAGGTGCTCGACGAGGCACTCTCGTGGGCAGCGCGCAACGACCGCCCGGAGGCGCTCGACGCGCTCGTCGCCCACGGCGCGGACGTCGCCGCGGACGTCTACCGCGGCACGGCGATGAGCTGGGCCGCGGCGTGCGGTCGCGTCGCGTCGATCGAGCGCCTCGTCGCGCTCGGCGCCGACGCGGGGCAGCGCACCACGTTCGGCGGTCCCGGGCACGGCCAGATGACCACCGCGCTCCACCTGGCCGCCCAGAGCGGCCATCTCGACGCGATCCGCGCGCTCCTCGACGCCGGCGCCGACCCGACCGCGATCGACGACCTCTACCACGGCAAGCCGGTCCACTGGGCCGAGCACGGCGGGCAGCACGCCGCGGCCGAGCTGCTGCGCGAGCGCGGCGGTTAGGCTCGCGCGATGCCGAAGACCCCGCAGCGCCTGCTCGTCCTGCTGCGCGAGCGGGGCGCGATGAGCCGAGCGGAGCTGGCCCGAGCGGCAGGGCTCTCGAACTCGACCGTCTCCGCCGTCACAACGACGCGAACGTCGCGGCGCTGGCGGAGCTCACATGGGGCGCCGGCAGGGACTGCACGGACCTCGTCTACCTCAAGCTCCACAGTGGCGTCGGCGCCGGTGTCGTCGTCAACGGCGAGCTCGCGCGCGGCGCAGCCGGCGGGGCCGGCGAGGTCGGCCACATCGTGCTCGACCCCGCCGGCCCGGAGTGCTGGTGCGGCAGCCGCGGCTGCCTCCAGGTCTACCGAGCATCCCGGCGGAGCTCGCGGCAGCGTCGCGCGAGGCGGGACGGGAGCTCACCCTGCGCACGTTGATCGACTGCGCCGCCGAGCCGGCCGTCGCGCGCGTCCTGATCCGCGTCGGCGAGATCGCGGGCCGCGCGATGGCCGGCGTGTGCAACGTGCTCAACCCCCGGCGCGTGGTCGTCGGCGTGGGCTGGCGGGCGTCGGGGAGGTTCTGATCGGCCCGATGCGCAGGACGCTGCAGGCCAACAGCCTGCCGCTCGTGGGCAGCGACACCGAGGTGGTTGCGGCGGCGCTCGGCGACGAGGCGGTCGGGCGGCGCGCAGGCTGCTGGAACGCCCCGGAGGTGTCAAACGATTCATTCGCCCTCCGAATGAATGGCAGCGTCCCATAGGCTGCCGCCATGGCTTCGCCCGACGCTCCCCTGACCGGCGGATGTGCCTGCGGCACGGTCCGGTTCGAGGTCACCGCGCCGTTCGAGACGGCCGGCTACTGCCACTGCAAGCGCTGCCAGCGGCGCAGCGGGGCTCTGTGGTCCGAGAACGGGATCGTCCACGCGTCCGCGTTCAGGCTCGTCGCGGGCGCGGACGCCGTCAGGGCGTGGCAGCCGCCGGACGGCCTCGCGAAGTCGTTCTGCTCCCACTGCGGCGGCCACGTGTTCACCGGCGACCCGGACGGCGACGGCATCGTCGGCGTGCGCCTGGGCGCGGTCGACGGCGATCCCGGCATCCGCCCGCAGTGGCACCAGTTCGTCGAGTCAGCGCCCGACTGGGAGCCGATCCCCGACGACGGCCTTCCGCGCTTCCAGCAGCGCCGCCAGATCTAGCCGCGGCCGAGCAGGTCCGCGAGGCTGCGCGGCGGCTGCCGCCTGACCTCGAACACCACGTAGTCCTGGACGATCATGCGCATGCGCCCGGCGCGCTCACTGTTGTAGGTGACGCGAAGCAGGTCGCCGTCGTCGCGCGCGATGTAGAGGCGTGTGTTGAGCGCCGGGTCCGGGTCGACCACCACGATGTGCGCGGCGCGGCCACGGACCGTCCTGCGTCCGACCACCGTCAGGCGGCCCTCGCGGACGAGCCGGACGGGGTCGATCACCACGCTCGTCCTCCATGGGCGCATGAGGTAGTCCGGCTCCTCGCGCAGCGCGCCCTCGTAGCTCGTGAAGCCGAAGCGGGTGTACGTGCGGACGCCGCGCTCGTCAGCCACTTGCAAGAACCCGCCGTCGCGGGTGGTCCTGTGCGCGCGCCAGCCGCGGCCGCCGAGGTCGAGCCAGACCTCGTCGCTCCAGCCGCCCGGCGGCAGATCCGGCATGAAGGGCTCCGGGACGACGCGCAGCTCGTCGGTGACCACGTGCAGGACGCCGCGCGGCGCCTCCAGCTGCCGCTCGAAGGTCTCCACGGCGGCCGGCAGCTCGTCGCCCCCGCCGCCGCACCCGGCGAGCGCGAGGACGAGCGCGACCGCCGCACGTCTCATGGCCGGTACGGCGGCGCGACGCCCCAGCCCCAGCGCGGGACCGGGGCGTGCTCGAACACCTCGGCGCCGGGCTGGGAGTTGTGGAGGGCCAGGCGGGTCCCCCATTCGGCGTAGCCCATCAGCGCTGCGCGGAACTCGGGATCGTCTGGGAGCTCGGCGAGGTCCGCCGCGCGGCTCAGGAGCGTGACGAAGCGCAGCCGCATGTCGGCCGTGATGCCGAGCCCGCGGTGCCTGGACAGCATGTGCTCGTAGCCGCCGTGGTCCTCGGTGTACCGCGCCGGGCCGCCCATCACCTCGCTCCACCACAGCGTCACGTTGCGGCGGTGCTGCTCGCTCACCTTGCCGCCGAACAGGGCCGCCAGCTCGGCGTCCTCCTCGATCAGGTCGTAGAACGCGTTCAGCCAGCGCGCGAACGCCTCCTCGCCGCCGGCCCACTCGTAGATCGTCGGAACGGGCTCCTCGCTCATCTCCTGGAAGCTACACGGGCTTGCGTCCCGCGTTGACGAGTCCGACGCCGTTCGCCACCGGGTCGCCGGGGAAGTCGTAGAAGCGACCGGGCTCGGCGCCGCGCTCCCCGAAGCCGATGCCGGCCCCCTCGAGCGCCTCGATCATTCCGGCGACGGTCTTGATCGACCACGGCGCGAAGCTGCGGTCGATCGAGATCTGCTGCCGGCCGCCGAGCGCCGTCTGGGCGAAGCGGGCGATCGCGCGGTGCTCGGACTCGATCGCGCAGCCCTCGGCGAGGAAGCGCGCGGCGCGCTCGTCGCCCCGCTTGGCGAACGCCGTGGTGCCCGTCAGGTACCCCATCAGCTCGACGGTGTCGGCCGTCTCGATCGACTCGAACAGGCCCACGCCGCCGCCGCCGAACGCCGCATCCGGGATCCAGAAGCGGAGCGTGAACTGGCGGCCTCCGAGCTTGCGCAGCGCCACGACGTGGTCGTACTCGGCGGTATTGGCCGCCTTCAGGGTCTCGACGAGCCCCGCGGACGGAGTGCCGGGCGCGCGCTTGATCGCCTCGGTCAGGAACGTCACGCCGAAGCTCTCGGCGGTTGCGAGCGTGGAGACGATCCGTCGCGGCGACTCGCCCTTCGCGGCGGCCGCGGGCGTGGCGGCGCCGAGCGCGAGCGCACCGCCGGCGGCGACCTGCAGCAGGCGCCGGCGCGTGTGGCCGTCGACCGGCGTGTCGTCCAGCACGTTGGCGAGCACCTGCACGTCGTCGGGACTCATGGGGCCCTCCTCGACTCGGGGCTGTCCTAAACCTGAGCGCCCGCTGCCGCGTAGTCCTTACCTTGAGAGCCATGGCAACCGTGGCGGCCCGCGGGCTGGTCAAGACCTACGGCGAGGGCCGTGCTGCCCGGCGCGTGCTCGACGGCGCCGACCTGACCGTCGAGGCCGGCGAGGTGGTGGCGATCCTCGGCCGCTCCGGCTCGGGCAAGTCGACGCTCTTGCACCTCCTCGGTGGCCTGGACCGGCCCGAGGCGGGCACGATCGAGGTCGCCGGCGAGCCGGTGACCGGCGCCAGCGAGCGCGAGCTGAGCGCGCTGCGGCGGCGGCGGATCGGGTTCGTCTTCCAGTTCTTCCACCTGCTGCCCGAGCTCTCCGGCGAAGCGAACGTGCTGCTCGCCGGCCGCGTGCGCGGCGCCCATCCCGACGCGGCGGCCCGCGGCCGCGACCTGATCGACCGGCTCGGGCTGCGCCCGGT
>JBKOYW010000002.1:0-11191 GCA_046744275.1 Actinomycetota bacterium | reverse complement strand
TGCACGGGCGCCCCGGGGGTCGAAGACGAGCAGACCGGGCCCGCGGTCGTCGGCGGGCGACGGCGCCGCCGGGCGCGCATGTCGCGGACCGCCTCGGCGAGCGGCCGCGACAGGCTCGCCACCAACGCGGTCTCGTGCGCGTCGAACGCCGCGCTCCCCGCGGAGCGCAGGAGGGCGATCGAGGCCCACGCGTGCCCGTCCACCCGCAGCACCGCGCGCAGCTCGTCGCCGAAGCCGCCGGGCCGCAGGAGCTCCCGGTAGCGCGCGCTCCGAGACGGGCGGTCGCGCGTGGCCATCCGCAGCCCGGCGGCCGGGACGTCGGCCCGGGCGGGCGCGTCACCGGGATCGACGTCGACGCGGCGCTCGGCGCACAGGCGATCGCGCTCCACGCCGCCGGCCACGGCCAGTGCATCTTCGAGGTGGCTGACATCGAGCGCGACGACGAGGAGATCTCGGGCGCGCCGCTGTGGTCGCTGCTGGTCGGCGCGTGGAAGCGGAACGCGGTGCGCTGATGGCGCTGGACGTCATGGGCCCGACGATCGAGTTCCTGGTCCCGCCCGCGGACGGCGAGCCGTGCGTGATGCGCGGCACGATCCCGCCCGGGGTCGCCGTGCCGTTCCACAGCCACGCGGATCCCGAGACCTTCGTCATGCTCGAGGGCGAGGTCGAGGGGCTCACCGATCGCGGGTGGGTCCGGATCCGTCCCGGCGACGTCCACACCACGTCCCCGGCGACGAGAAGCACGCGTGGCGGAACCTCGCCGGCGAGGCGGCGGTGATGATCATCGTCAGCACCGCCACCCTCGGCCGCTTCATCGTCGAGGTCGCCGGCAAAAGCGTCGAGGAGTTCCTCGCGATCGCTGAGCGCTACGGGTACTGGAACGCCACGCCGGAGGAGAACGCCGCTGTCGGCGTCCAGATCACCGCCTCGGGCGCGGCGGTCGTCAGCGACGCGGACCCGGGCCACGCCAGGAACGACGGCTCCGGCGCGTAGTCCGCGGAAGAAGCCGCGGTTGAGCGACGTGACGTCGATCCGCACGTTGAGGACGGCCGCCATGCGGCCCGCGCGGGAGGGTGGGTCGCTCGGCGCGCGGGCGCGTTACGAACCCGTGAGGCCGTGCTCGAGCGCGCCCTTCACGCTCGCGTCGAGCGCGTTGAGCCGGTAGAGCGCGAGTGCCTCGGGCGAGCCGAAGCGGCGGTTCGGCTCCGGGCCGTGGTGGGAGAGCACGCAGTGCAGGAGCGCGAGCCGGCGCTCGGCGTCGAGGTCGCCGAGGTGTGGCTCGAGCAGCTGCTGGCCGAGCACGAGGTGGCCGAGCAGCCGACCCTCGTCGGACAGCTCGATCGCCGCGCCGTACGTGAACTCGCGGGTCTTGCCGAGGTCGTGGACCAGGGCGGCGGTGATGAGCAGGTCGGAGTTCAGCCGCACGTGCAGCTGGCAGGTCTCGAGCGCCAGCGTGGCGACCGCGACGGTGTGCTCGAGCAGGCCGCCGAGGTAGGCGTGGTGGCCGCCGCGCGTGCACGGCGCCCGGCGCCAGGCCGCGCGCAGCTCGCCGTCGCCGAGCAGCCGCTCGAGCAGCGCCGCGTAGCCGGGGTCGTGGACCTCGCGGGCGAGGTGCTCGAGGAAGCCGTCGAGCTCGTCGAGGTCGCGGTACGCGACGGGCAGGAACGCAGCCGGGTCGGCCGTCTCGGCGCGGACGACGTCGCGCACCTCCAGCTGGAGCTCGTCGCGGAACCGCTCCGCGCGACCGCACACGCGGACGAGGTCGCCGCGCTCGAAGCGGCCGGCCAGCAGATCCGCGTCGCGGAACGCCCGGGCCTGGATCGCGCCGCTACGGTCGCGCAGCTCGAGCGCCAGGTACGGAAGCCCCGAGCGCGCCTGCAGCCGGTCCTTGCGCGAGCAGGCGAAGACCGCGTCGACCTCGTCGCCTGCACGGAGGGCCGCGATGGTTGGCGCGTCGGCGCGCCCTTCACCGGTCCGTGGCGGCGCGTGGGCGGGCGCGGCGTTGGCGGCCTCGAGCATCGTCACACCTCGATGATGGCCACCGGTTCGGACGGCCCTTCGCTACGGTGGACCGGTGCAGCCGTTGCGCTGGGAACGCCGACCGGACGGCCTCCGGGCCCCCGCCCTGGTGTGCGCCTTCAAGGGCTGGAACGACGCGGGCGAGGCCGCGACCTCCGCGGTCGCGTTCATGGGCGCCAGCCTCGATGCCGCGCGCTTCGCGACGATCGACCCCGAGGAGTTCGTCGACTTCCAGGCGACGCGGCCGCAGGTCAAGCTCGTCGAGGGCCGCACGCGGCGCATCGAGTGGCCGGAGTGGGAGGTCTACGAGGCGCGGGTGCCGCGGGCGCCGCGCGATCTCGTGATCCTGACCGGCCCCGAGCCGTCGTACCGCTGGCGCAGCTTCTGCGCGCAGGTGGTGGAGCTCGCCGAGGCGCTCGGCGTGCAGATGGTGGTGACCCTCGGCGCCTTGCTGGCCGACGTCCCGCACTCGCGGCCTGTCGGCGTCACCGCGCACGCGTCGGATCCGGCGCTGGTCGAGCGCCTGAGCCTCCAGGCGCCGACCTACGAGGGGCCGACGGGGATCGTCGGCGTCCTCCAGACGGCGTGCGCCGAGGCCGGCATGCCCGCCGCGTCGCTGTGGGCCGCGGTGCCGCACTACGTCGCCGTCGCCCCGAACCCGAAGGGCGCACTCGCGATCCTGCGGCGGCTGGAGAGCCTCGTCGGCGTCACCGTCGACGCCTCCGACCTCGAGTCGGCGGCGGTCGACTACGAGCGCCAGGTCACGCGCGCGGTCGAGCTCGACCCCGAGGTGCAGGCGTTCGTCGAGCGCCTCGAGCGGGCCGCCGACGCCGAGGAGGGCCCGACCGACCTCAGCCAGATCCCGAGCGGCGACGTCCTCGCGCGCGAGTTCCAGCGCTTCCTCCGCCAGCGCGGCGGGCCCGGCCAGGGCGGCTGATGGAATAAACGGCGCTCCGGCGCCGTCTCACCTTCTCGTGCGCGTCCTGTTCGCGACCACCCGCGGCGCGGGCCACTTCGGCCCGCTCGCCCCGTTCGCGCACGCCTGCGGGCGGGCGGGGCACGAGGTGCTCGTGGCCGCCCCCGCGTCAGCCGCGACGATGGTGACGCGCGCCGGCCTGCCGCATCACGCGGTCGGCGAGGCGCCCGCCGGGCTCGTCGAGGACGTCCTCTGGAAGCAGTCGACCTCTGCCGAGGAGGTGATCCGCGACGTCTTCGTCGGCCTCCACGCCGGCACCGCGTTGGACGGCATGCTCGAGGCCGTCGCCGAGTGGCGGCCGGACGTCATCGTCCGCGAGAGCATGGAGCTCGCCTCGGTGCTCGCGGCCGACCGGTACGGCATCCCCGTCGTCCGCGTCGGCATCCACCTGAACTCGGCGACCGACAGCAGCGGCTGGCTCGAGGACCTCGCCGCCGCGGCGCTCGGCGTCGAGGCCGAGCGGCTGCGGGACGGGCCGCTGCTCACGCGCTCGCCAGGCCCCGACGAGGACGGCGTCCTGCGCTTCCGCACCGACGTGCCGCGCCGCCGGGACCCCGAGCTCGTCTATGTCACGTTCGGCTCCGAGGCCGCGGGGTCGCCGCACTTCCCCGGCGTGTACGTGCGCGCCGCCGAGGCCCTCGCGGACCTGCCCGTGCTGATGACGATCGGCGAGCGCCGCGACCCGGCCGAGCTCGGGCCACTGCCGCCGAACGTTCGCCTCGAGCGCTGGGTCTCGCAGGCCGAGGTGATGCCGCGCGCCGCCGCGATGGTCTCCCACGGCGGCTCCGGCTCGACGCTGATGGCGCTCGCCGCCGGCGTCCCGCAGGCGTTCGTCCCGCTGTTCGTCGACGGCCCGAGCAACGCCGCGCGGGTCGCCGAGCTCGGCGCCGGGATCGTCGCCGGTGACGACCTCGGCAGCGCCGTGCGCGAGCTGCTCGACGACCCGCGCTACGCCCGCGCGGCGGCCTCCGTCGCGGACGAGATCGCCGCGCTGCCGCCGATCGACGATGCCGTGGGCGTGATTCAGCGTTCGGCGGCCGGGCAGGCGATCCGGTAGTCGCAGACCGAGCACGCGGCGAAGCTCGGGGTCGGCTCGAAGCCCTGGCCCAAGATCCCGTCGGCGACCTCGAACACGGTCTCGGTGATCCAGTCGCGGTCCTCCTCGGTACGAGGAACCGGCACCTTGGCGTCGTCGAGCACGTAGTAGTAGGCCTGCTGGGCGGCCTCGAGCTGCCACGCCTCGCGCGCGCCGACCGCGTACAGCGAGAGCTGGACATCGTCGCGCAGCTGCGCCGCCGACTTCGGCCGCCCGGTCTTGTAGTCGATCAGCTCGTAGCCGCCCTCGGGCAGCTTGTCCACTCGGTCCACGCGCCCGCGCAGCAGGTGCGGGCCGATCCGGAACTGGAAGGACCGCTCGAACCAGACCGGCTCGGCGTCGTCGTCGCGGGCGCGGTCGTGGTAGCGCACGAGCGCCTGCGTCGCCTTGGCGCGGAACTGGCGCTCCTCCTCGGAGTCGCCGAACCCGCCGCGCCGCCAGCCGGCCTCGAGCAGGTTGAGCAGCGTCGGGAGCCCGGCGGACTCGGCCGCGTGGTAGCGCTCGAGCACCTGGTGGACGAGGATCCCGAAGCGCTGGTTGAGCGTCGGCTCGCTCGGAATCCGGAACACGCGCGCGAACTTGTACTTGAGCGGGCAGGTCCGGTAGGTCTCGATGTCCGAGGCGCTCAGCGCGAGGCCCTCGCCGCGGCGCGGGAGGAACGACTCCAGCGACGGCTCGGACCGCTGGGCGACCGCGCGGGCGCGCAGCTTCTCGTCGCGCTCGGCGTCGAGCAGGTACTCGTCGAGCGCCGACGTCTCGAAGATCTCGCGCTGCTCGGCGGTGACCGCCTGCAGCAGCCGCGCGTTGATCTCGGGGAGCAGGTCGCCGACCTCCTGCTCGCCGCCGCGGGTGCGCTCGAGCAGGGCGGCGAGCTTGAGCAGCTCGAGGTAACGCACGACCGCGTGCGAGACGTCGAGCTCGGTGTCGAACTTCATCTCCCCGAGCCGGCCGCCGACCTGGGCGACGGTCGTGAGCAGCTCGTCGCGCAGGATCCGGAACGTCGACTGGAGCGTCTCGGCCGGCCCGAACAGCTCCTCCTGCTTGTGCTCCCACTCGCCGCCGACCGCGGCCCGCGCCTCCTCGGCGAACGGCGACGGCTGCTGCAGCGCGCCGCGCTCGGAGCGCTCCGGGAAGGCGAGCACAAGCCGCCGCCGTGCACGGGTCATCGCGACGTGCAGCAGCCGGCGCATCTCGGCCACATGCGTCGCCTTGGTGTCGGGCGGAACCGCCTCCTTGATCAGCGCATCGGGGATCGGCTCGAGCGCGCGACGGCGCGGCCCCGGCATCCGCGCCGCCATCAGGCCGAGCACGTAGACGTGGTCGAACTCGCGGCCCTTGGCGGCCTGGATCGACATCACGTGCACGCCGTGGGGACGCTCGCCGGCGGCCTCGTCCTCGCGCAGGCCGGCCTCGGCGACGGCGGCGATCGAGCGCGCGAAGTCGCGGCCGGTGGCCTGCGGCGACCGACGCACGTAGGCCGCGGCGAGCTCGGCGAACCGCGCCAGGTTCTGCAGCCGCTCGACGACCTCGGTCGACGCCGCGAACAGCAGCTGGCGACGCAGCCCGAGCCGCTCGATCAGCCGGTGGACGTAGAGATCGGGGCGCGTGGAGTCGATCGCTCCGGCGGCCGCGCGGTGGAGCTTGAGGAAGTCGGCGATGCGGTCGCGCGCCTCGGGCGGGATCTGCGGCGACTCGAGCGCCGCGTGCAGCGCCGCGACCATGTCGAGCTTGCGCCGGCGGGCGATCTGCGTCACGCGCGCGAGGTCGATCGCGCGCAGCTCCACCGGCGGGCGGGCGAGCGCGCGCACCACTGCGCCGGCGTCGCCCGGGTCGACCAGCAGGCGGAGCCACGCGAGCAGGTCGCGCACCTCCGCCCGCTGGAAGAAGGCCGCCGCGCCCGAGAGCCGGTACGGCACGGCGCGCTCCTCGAATGCGACCGCGATCGCCTGGCCCTCGCCGCGGACCGACCGCACCAGCACGCAGACGTCCTCCGGCGCGACGTCCTCGCGCGCGATCAGCCGCTCGACCTCGGCCGCGACCGCCTGCGCCTGCGCGCGCTCGGACGCGCAGCGCCAGAACGCGACCTCGCCGCCGGGCTCGCCGTGTACCGCCTTCTCGAGCCGGTCCGGCGCCGGCTCGACCACCGCTCGCGCGGCGCGCAGGATCCGCTCGCGGGAACGGAACGAGGTCTCCAGCCGCATGACCGCCGCGTCCGGCCACTCGGCGCGGAAGTCCTGCACGTTCTTCGTCGCCGCGCCGCGGAAGCGGTGGATCGCCTGGTCGTCGTCGGCGGCCGCGGTGACGCCGCTGTGGCCGGAGACCAGCAGGCGCAGGAGCAGGCCCTGCGCGAAGCTGGCGTCCTGGAGCTCGTCGACGAGCACGTGTCGGTGGCGGGCGGCCAGCCGGTGGCGGACGTGGGGGCGCGTGCGCAGCAGGCGGAAGCTTTGCAACACGAGGTCGCCGACGTCGAGCGTCCCGGCCTCGGCCAGCATCCGCTCGTGCGCCCCGTACAGCTCCGCGAACTCGCGCTCGCGCGGGCGATCCTCGGGCAGCGTGGCGGCCCACGCGGCGTAGTCGTCCGCCGACACGAGCTCGTCCTTGAGCCGGTCGACCCGCTGGACGATCGCGCCGAGCGTGGCGCTCGGGTTGCCGCGCAGGTCGTGGTGGCGCAGCGGCAGGTCGTCGATCCGCTCGAGCAGCATCGCCAGGCGGTCGGCGGCGCTGACGGGGGTGGCGAACGGATCGAGCCCGGCCTCGAGCGCCTCGTCGCGCAGCAGCCGTGCGCAGAAGCCGCGGAACGTGGTGACCGCAAGCTCCTCGTAGGCGCCGGCGAGGCGGTCCTCGAGCCGCGCGCGCATGGCGTCGGCCGCCGCGGTGGAGAAGCACAGCACCAGCAGCGACTCGGGCGGCGCGCCTGCTGCCACCAGGTGCACGAAGCGCTCGGCGAGGACGGTCGTCTTCCCGGTCCCGGCGCCGCCCAGGATGAGCAGCGGCCCGCCGGGATGCTCGACGGCGGCGCGTTGCTCCGGGGTCAGCACGTCCACCTTCGTAGGATACGCCCGCGATGACCCCCGACTGGCTGGGAGCGTCGCGCCGAGCGGCCTCCGCCCTGCGCGCGATGCTGGCGGAACGGACGACGATCGCCCAGCGGGTCATCGAGACAGGGACGCGCGGCGAGGGCGGCGATCGGACGCTCGAGATCGACGCACTGGCCGAGGCCGCCGTGCTCGCCGAGCTGGCCGCCCTGCACGACCAGGGCGCGCGGTTCACGGTGATCAGCGAGGAGCGCGGGACCGTCGACTTCGGCGGCGACGGCGTGCTCGTCGTGGTCGACCCGATCGACGGCTCGCTGAACGCCAAGCGCGGCCTGCCGCATCACTGCGTCTCGATCGCGGTCGCGGACGGGCCGACGATGGCCGACGTGACGTTCGGCTTCGTGCAGGACTTCGGGCCCGATGAGGAGTGGGTCGCCACCCGCGGCGGAGGCGCCACGCTGAACGGCGTTCGGCTCGATCCCTCGGTCGGCGAGCGCCGCTGGGCGTCCGACGGCAAGCTCGAGCTCGTCGGCTTCGAGTCGGCCGACCCGCGCTGGGTGCTGCAGTCGGCCGAGGGGCTCGTGCAGGTCGCGCACCGCCTGCGCGCGATCGGCACGATCGCCGCCGCGCTGTGCCAGGTCGCCGCCGGGCGGTTCGACGGGATGCTCACGCTGCGGGGCTGCCGGGCGGTGGACGCGGCCGCCGCACAGCTGATCGTGCGAGAGGCCGGCGGTCACGTCGCCTTCACGCGGTTCGAGTACCCGCTCGCCGCGCCGCTGGACCTGCTTCCGCACTCGCCGGTGGTCGCCGCGCGGTCCGAGGAGGCGCTCCGTGAGTTGGCAGGTGTGCCGAGCCTGCCACCATTGAAGGCGTGATCGACTGGAACCTCGCCGGGCAGGTAGCCCGCGGCATTGCCGGACTACAGCCCGCCGGGGACCCGGCGCCGTTCGAGAACCTGTCCGCGCCGGCCGCCGAGAGCGAGCGGCTCGTGTCGGCCTACACGGGCCTGACGCCGGCCGCGCCGGTGCCGGTCGCCGAGCCCGTCGGGCGCAGCGAGTGGATCGACGCCAACCTGGCCTCGCTCGGCGGTGTGCTCGACCCGGTCGCCGGGCGGATCGGCGCCAAGCTGGGCCCGCTGGGCGGCGCCGCGGGCGCGCTGCTCGGCCTCGAGGCGGGGGCCGTCTCGGGCTTCCTCGCCGGCCGCGTGCTCGGCCAGTACGAGTTCAAGGTGCTCGATCCCGCGGCGCCCGCGCGGCTCCTGTTCGTCGCGCCGAACCTCGCCCATGCCGCCCGCACGCTGGACGCCGACGCCGACCAGCTCCTGCGCTGGGTCGCGCTACACGAGACGACCCACGCGCTCCAGTTCGGCGGCGTGCCGTGGCTGCGCGAGCACCTCGCCGGGCTCGTCGGCCAGCTGCTCACGGCGCTCGACGTCAACCCCTCGGGCCTGCTCCGCCTTCCGGACGCGTCGGACCTGCGCGCACTGCTGGACCGCGTACGCGAGGACGGGCTGGCGTTCATGGCGGTCGGCGACGAGCGCCGGGCCGTGCTGGAGAGCGCGCAGGCGTTCATGGCGCTGCTCGAGGGCTATGCCGAGCACGTGATGGACGCGGTCGGCGCCAGCATGCTGAGCGACCTCGACGCGATGCGCGCGGCGATGGACCGCCGCCGGCAGGAGCGCTCAGGGCTCCTGCGGGTGCTCGAGAAGCTGATCGGGCTCGACCTCAAGCTGCGCCAGTACCAGCTCGGCAAGGCGTTCTGCGACGCCGTCGTGGGACGCGGCGGGATCGCCGCGCTCAACCGCGCCTGGGCCGGCCCGGAGACGCTGCCGACGTTCGCCGAGCTCGAGGACGCCGGCGCCTGGCTGGCGCGCACCGAGCGCCTCGGGCTGGGCCGGGGCGCCGCCTGAGCGCGCGCTTCGCGCGCCTCCTGGCGATCTCGTCCGGCGTGTGCGGTGGGTCACAGTCCGAAACGAACCTGCGTTCGTTCTGTTACAAAGTAGGGGCCGGAGTTTGCGGTCTTTACGCTAAGTTCACGACTCGGAGTCACAAAGTCGGGTACCGTCTGTAACGGCCGGGCGGGTGAGGTTTACAAACAAGTGTTCGATGGGTATGATCTCCCTCGAACAGACTTAGATCTAATATCCTTACCCAGGGCCAATCCAAGGGGCTGATTCCAGCAATGGCCGAGACTACGAACACCACTACGACCACGACGAAGGCCAAGCCGAAGGCGAAGCCGGCTGCTCGTCGCACGAGCGCCCGTCGCACGGCGGCGCGCAAGCCGAGCACGGCGACCGCCCGTCGCCAGCGCACGATCGCCGTCAACGAGACCCGCGAGGCCGCGCAGGCGCAGGCCCGTGCCGCGCGCACGACCGCTGCCCAGGGTCGCAACGTCGCCGAGCGCGCCGCGCTCGTGTACGTCGGCGCCACCCTCGAGGCGCGTGACCGCGTCCTCGGGCTGGCCGGCGAGTTCGTCAACCGCTTCGGCACCCGCGCCGCCGCAGAGCGCGAGGTCAACAAGGACCTCCGCCGCTTTGAGCGCCGCGGCACCACCGCGCGCAACCATCTCGAGCGCGACGTCAAGAAGGCGCGCACCCGGCTCGAGCGCGCCGTGCGCACGCGCCGTCGCAACGTCTCGAACCGCGCGCAGGACGCTGCGCAGTTCGGCGTCGCCACCGGCAACCGCATCGCCAGCGTGGCGAAGGAGCGCGTGATCGCGCTCGTCTGAGCGCACACACACTTCCCCCGGGCGCCGCGGAGAGGCGGTCACCCGGGTGAGCCTGCCGGCCTCATACCTCGCCGGCGGGATCCGCCGGCCACATATCTCGCCGGCGGATGCAGCACCCTCTCCTCCCTCAACCGTCGGCCCGCCTTTCAGGCGGGTCGTCGGTCTTTAAGCCCGCTTGTCGGCCGCCCCGCCGGATCGTCGGTCTTTGACCCCGCTCGTCGGCCGCCCCGGCGGGTCGTCGGTCTTTGACCCCGCTTGTCGGCCGCCCCGGCGGATCGTCGCGCGCGGGGGCGCGTTCTCAGCCGGCTCTCATGTGACGAGCGCGACAATGGATCCGTGCGGCTGCTCGTGGTCGAGGATGACGTTCGGATGGCGGCCGCGCTCCGGCGCGGCCTGCGCTACGAGGGCATCGTGGCCGACGTCGCGGGCCGCGGCGACGAGGCGATCGGGATGGCTCGCGCGACCGACTACGACGCGATCGTGCTCGACGTGATGCTGCCGGACATCGACGGGTTCGAGACCTGCCGGCGGCTGCGCGCGGAGGGTCGCTGGGCGCCGATCATGATGCTGACCGCGCGCGACGCCGTCGAGGATCGCGTCCGCGGTCTCGACGAGGGCGCCGACGACTACCTGACCAAGCCGTTCTCGCTCGCCGAGCTGCTGGCGCGGCTGCGTGCGCTGGTGCGGCGCGGGCCGGTCGAGCGGCCGGTCGTCTACGAGGCCGGGGACCTGCGGCTCGACCCGGCCACCCGCCAGGTCTGGCGCGGCGACACCGAGATCGCCCTGTCCGCGCGCGAGTTCGCGCTCCTGGAGACGTTCATGCGCCGGCCCGGGCAGGTGCTCAGCCAGATGCAGCTGCTCGACGCCGCGTGGGATCTCGGCTACGAGCAGCGCTCCAACGTGGTCGAGGTCTACGTGCGCTACCTGCGCGAGAAGCTCGACCGGCCGTTCGGCGTCGCGTCGCTCGAGACGGTGCGCGGGCTCGGCTACCGGCTGCGCAAGGACGGTGGAGGCTGAGCCGGCTCCCCATCCGCGTCCGGCTGACGATGGCCTTCGCCGCGGCCACCACGCTCGTGCTCGCGGCGGCTGCCGCGTTCGTCTACGTGCAGCTGCGCAGCGACCTCGACGAATCGGTCGACTCGACGCTCGCGACCCGAGCGGCGGCCGTCGCCCGCAGCGGCGTCTCGGCCGGCGTCGCCGGCGACGCCGAGGAGAGCTTCGCCCGGATCGTCTCGCCCGACGGACGCGTCCTCGAGGCCGAGGGCGGCGCGCGCGGGCCGGTTGCGCCCGTCAGCGGCGACCGGCGTGTGCCGGGCATCGACGGCACCGCACGCG
>JBKOYW010000451.1:0-7094 GCA_046744275.1 Actinomycetota bacterium | reverse complement strand
GAGTTCAGGCGCGCGCTGCAGCGCTCGAACGCGGCGCGGGGGTCGTCGTCGGACTCCACCGCCTCGGCCCGCCACGTCGCGGCCCCGGGCGCGACCGCCCGGTCGGCGGAGCCCGTGACCGTGACGTGCTCGTCCGTCACCAGTGCACGCCCCGCATCAGGTACGCGAGCGCGGTCGCCTCACCGGACGCCTTCTCGCTCGGGTCCTTCTTGCCGCTCGCCGCGGCCGACTCCGGGAACACCTTGTAGGCCATGTGCAAGATCTGGTCGACGGCCTTCGGCGCCAGCGCGTACGCGACCTCGCCGAACGTCCCGAGGCGCGTGTTGATCTGCTTCGGCTTCGCCCGGATCGCCTCGCAGATCAGGTCCGCCGCCTCGTCGGGCGAGATCGTCGGGAACGAGTCGTAGATCTTCGTCGGCGCGATCATCGGCGTCCGCACCAGCGGCATGTGGATCGTCGTGAACGTCACGCCGTCGCCGATCATCTCCGAGCTGACCACGCGCGTCCACGCGTCGAGCGCGGACTTCGACGCCACGTAGGCGGAGAACCGCGGCGGGTTCGTCTGCACGCCGATCGAGGACACGTTGACGACGTGGCCGAAGCGCCGCTCGCGCATGTGCGGCAGCAGCCCGAGCATCAGCTTGACCGGGCTCAGGTAGTTCAGCCCGACCGTGCGCTCGAAGTCGTGGAAGCGGTCGTAGGAAAGCGACACCGAGCGGCGGATCGAGCGCCCGGCGTTGTTCACCAGGATGTCGATCGCGGCGTGCTGGGACAGCAGCTGGCCGACGAGCTGGTCGATCGCGTCGTAGTCGGACAGGTCGCACGAGTAGACGTAGGCGGTCCCGCCCGCCGCCTCGATCTCGGCCTTGGCCTCCTCGAGCTTGTCGAGCGAGCGGGCAACCAGCAGCGGGATCCCGCCCGCCGCGGCCACCTTGATCGCGGCCGCGCGGCCGATGCCGCTGGAGGCGCCCGTGATCACCACGGTCCTGCCGTTGACGGCGCCCTCGAACGAGCGGTCCTTGAACAGGTCCGGGTCGAGGTTGCGCTCCCAGTAGTCCCACAGCTTGGTCGCGTAGCTGTCGAGCGGCGGCAGCTCGATCCCCGAGCCGGCGAGCGCCCGCTGGGTGTCCCGCGCGTCGAAGCGCGTCCGCAGCTCGGCGTTCTGGATCGCCTCCTCGGGGATGCCGAGGTCGGCCAGGAAGCTTCGCTTGATCCCCTGCAGCGCCGGGACCTTCATGGCGTACGAGAGCACGCCCTTCGGCAGCATGTCGGTGAGCTTCTTGTCGACGCGCATGACCGCGTGCGGCGCGTGCGCGGCGTTCGCGAACGTGTTCATCACGTCGCCGGACTTCGGCGGCTTGGGGTCGACGATGTGGAACGCCTGGCCGTCGAGCCCGTCCAGGTGCGCGACGTGGTCGACCGCGGCGGCGACGAAGTCGACCGGCACGATGTTGGTGCGGCCGAACTCGAGCGAGACGAGCGGGAACCACTCCGGCAGCGCATGCCGGAGCTTCTGGATCGCCTTGAAGAAGTAGTAGGGCCCGTCGATCTTGTCCATCTCGCCGGTCTTGGAGTTGCCGACGACGAGCGAGGGGCGGTACACGCGCCACGGGCCCTGGACGCGCTCGCGGACCAGCTTCTCCGACTCGAACTTCGTGCGGTGGTACGGGGTCGGCAGGTCCTGGCCCTCGTCGAAGTCGTCCTCGGTGAACCAGCCGTCGTAGCTGCCGGCGACGGCGATCGAGGACATGTGGTGGAAGCGCTTAGCGCCGAGCGCGTTCGCGAGATCGACGGCGTTCTGCGTGCCGCCCACGTTCAGCAGCGCGTTCCGCGTCTCGTCGGCGGTGATGTCGTAGATCGCCGCCAGGTGGAAGAAGTGGTCGACGCCGGCGAGCTGCTCGCGCGCCGCGTCGTCGACCCCGAGCTGCGGCTGCGACAGGTCGCCGAACACCGGCTTGATGCGCTCCGGGCGGCCCCAGCGATCCAGGAGCTGCTCGAGCTTGTCGGCCGAGCCCTCGCGGACGAGCACGTGGATGTCGCCCTCGCGCTCGAGCAGGAGCTCGACGAGGTGTCGGCCGATGAAGCCGGTCGCGCCCGTGACGAAGTAGCTCAACTGTTCCTCCTCCTTGAAACCGGGCTCGAACCCTACCCCCGATCAATGAACCGGCGCGCCCCCTCGAGCGCGCCGGCGACGCGCTCGCGGCCCAGCCGCGCCTCGAGCGCGAGTCCGTCGGCCAGCGGCAGCGCGAGCGCGGCGTGTGCGGCCTCGCGGTCCGACAGCATCGTCTCCTGCGGGAACGCGGCGATCGCCTCGGCGAGCTCGAGCGCGCGGTCGACGTCGCGCCCGGCCGGCACGACCTCGTTGACGAGGCCCATCGCGAGCGCCTCGGCGGCATCGAGCTCGCGGCCCGTGAGGATCAGGTCGAGCGCGCGTCCGAGCCCGACGACGCGCGGCAGCCGCTGCGTACCGCCGTCGATCAGCGGTACGCCCCAGCGCCGCTCGAGGCAGCCGAAGCGCGCGTTCTCGGCGGCCACGCGCAGGTCGCACCACAGCGCCAGCTCGAGCCCGCCGGCCACGCACCAGCCGGCGATCGCGGCGATCGCCGGCTTGACCGGGACCAGGCGCGTGAAGCCCATCGGGCCGGCCGGGGCGTCCGGGTCGAGCGTCTCCAGTGCCTTCAGGTCCGCGCCGGCGCAGAATGCATCCTCTCCGGCGCCGGTCAGCACCATCACGCGCGCGCCGTCGTCGGCCGCGAAGCGCTCGTATGCCTCCAGGAGCGCCGCCGCGGTCTCGCCGTCGACGGCGTTACGCCGCTCCGGGCGATCGATCGTCACCAGCGCCGCGGCGCCGGTCCGCTCATACCTGACGCTCACGCTGAACAGTCTGCCTGCGTTGGCCATCCGGGCAACGCTTTGATGGCGACGGGGCCATCCGGGCCCCGATTTTGAAGCAACGGCCCCGGGCGGGGAGCGCCGGGGCCGTTGGCACGAGGAGGGATCTCGCGACATGCAGCGTGCCGGGCGGTCTGGCCGGGGGTGTGAAGATGCGGCTACCAGCCGCCGCGCAGGTCGGCGCGCGCCTTGCGCGCCTTGGCGGCCGCGAGCCGCCGGTCCTTGCGCTTGTCCAGCCGCCACTGGATCAGGCTCATGATCAGGATGAAGATAGGGATCCCGACGATCAGCGCGAAGCCGGCGTTGGTGACCACCTTGTCGTTGGTCTCGCCCCAAAGGCCCTCGCCGCCGTCGTGCTCGCCGGCCAGCGCGACCGGCGCCATGAGGGCGAACAGGATGACCGTGAACAGGGTGGTCCGCAGCACTGAGCGGAGGATACCCTCGATGGGCCCATGGCCGTCCTCATCGCGTCAGACATCGCCAAGGACATGGCGGGCGAGCCGCTTCTGCGCAACGTGTCGTTCCAGCTCGAGCGGCGCGACCGCATGACGCTGTCGGGCCGCAACGGCGCCGGTAAGACCACGCTGCTGCGGATGCTGGCGGGAGAGACGTCGGTCGACGGCGGCGAGCTCAGCTTCGCCAAGGACGTGCGGATCGCCCTGCACGACCAGCGCCCGCCGCGCGACCGCGCACTCAGCCTCGGTGACTACGTGCTGTCGGGCGCCAAGGACCTGCTCGACCTCGAGGCGCGCCTGGCCGAGCTCGAGCACGCGATGGCCGAGGGCGCGACCGACGCCGCCACGCTCGACGCGTACGCGCGCGCTCAGGCGCGGCTCGAGCACGCCGGCGGCTACACGTGGCGCGAGACGGTGAACAGCACGCTGCACGGCCTCGGCTTCCGCGACGAGCACCTCGAACGCAGCCTGGAGACGTTCAGCGGCGGCGAGCTCACGCGCGCCTCGCTGGCGCGCGCGCTGGCCGGCGACCCCGACCTGCTGCTGCTCGACGAGCCGACCAACCACCTCGACATCGAGTCGCTCGAGTGGCTCGAGAGCCATCTGCAATCACTCGACGCGGCGGTCGTGCTGGTGGCCCACGACCGCTGGTTCCTGGAGGCCGTCGGCACCGCCGTGCTCGAGCTCGAGGCGGGCCGCGGCCGCTTCTTCAAGGGCACCTGGCACGCCTGGCGCCAGGAGAAGGCGGCGCGCGAGCTGGCGCTCGGGCGGGCGATCGAGAAGCAGGAGGCGGAGATCGCCCGGCTCGAGCGGTTCGTCGACCGCTTCCGTGCCGGCACCCGCGCGCGGCAGGCGCAGTCGCGCGTCAAGAAGCTGGAGAAGATGGAGCGAGTCACGCGCGATCCGCGCGACGGCAAGGCGCTCGGCTTCGCCTTCAAGCCGCCCGAGCGGTCCGGGCGCGTGGTGTTCGAGGTCGAGGACGGGACCCTCGCGATCGGCGAGCGAGCGCTCCTGCGCGACTTCGAGCTGTGGCTCGAGCGCGGCGAGCACGTCTCGCTGATCGGGCCGAACGGGACCGGGAAGACGACGCTGATCAAGGCCCTCGCCGGCCAGCGCGAGCTCGACGGCGGCAAGCTGCGCCGCGGCCACAACGTGAAGCTCGGGCTGCTCTCCCAGCACGCCGACGAGCTCGGCGCGCCGGGCGCCCGCACCGTTCTGGAGGCGACACAGCGCGCAACCGGCCTCAAGCCGAACGAGGCCCGCTCGCTGCTCGGGCAGTTCCTCTTCAGCGGCGAGGCGGCCGAGAAGCCGCTCGACGGCCTGTCCGGGGGTGAGCGGCGCCGGCTTTCGCTCGCGATCCTCGTGCACTCCGGCGCGAACGTCCTCGTGCTCGACGAGCCCACCAACCACCTCGACCTCGAGAGCCGCGAGGCGCTCGAGGCGGCGCTGCAGGCGTTCCCCGGCTCGCTGCTGCTCATCTCCCACGACCGCGCGCTGCTCGACGCCGTCGGCAGCCGCACGATCGCGGTCGAGGACCAGACGCTGCACTCCTACGTGGGCGGCTGGCCCGAGTACCTGCGCGTGCGCGAGGAGCGCAAGGAGTCAGAGCGCACGGCCAAGCGCTCCAAGCCGGCGGTCGTCAGGCAGACGCCGAAGCCCCAGGGTCCGTCCAAGAACCAGCAGCGCCGCGCGGGCGAGCTCGAGAAGGCGATCGAGGCCGCCGAGGCTGAGCTCCAGGCGCTCGAGGCCGAGCTCGCCGACCCCGCAGCCTGGAACGACCCGCGCAGCGCGGCGAAGTCCACGCGCCGGCACGACCAGGCTAAGCAGGCGCTCCAGGCGCTGTACGAGGAATGGGAAGCGGTGGCCGGCTAGTGCCGGCCGTTCGCCGCGCGCTTGAGAGTGATGCCCTCGAGCACGTTGGCGACGGTCTCGCACGCGTCGACCGCCGACTCGAGCGTGTCGTAGATGTCCTTCCAGCGGATGACCATCATCGGGTCGATGCCGGCCGCGAACAGCGAGGCGACGGCGGCGCGGACGATCCGGTCGGCCTCGTTCTCGAGCCGGTGGATCTGCATCAGCTCGGCGGCGACGTCCTCGCCCGCCTTCAGCTCGCTCAGGCTCACCGCGACGCGGTCGGCCGTGTCGACCAGCACGTCGGTCATCCGCTGGGCCTGCTCCATCGGCGCCTCGACGCCGTAGAGCCCGAGCTGGTCGGCTGCCTCCTCGGCATGGTCGACGATGTCGTCGAGCGCGCCGGCGAGCCGGTGCACGTCTGCGGCCTCGAGCTCCGACGCGCGGCTTCCGCGCTCCGCGAGCCGGCTGAGGATGTCGTGGACGATGCGGTCGCCCTCGTGCTCGCAGGCGAGCACCTCCTCGGCGATCTCAGGCCGCTCCGGGTACTCGGCGAACAGGTCGCGGAGCAGGCACGAAGCCCGGTGGACGTTGCGGCCTGACTCCTCGAAGAGGGCGAGGAGCTCCGTGTCCTCTTTCGCCTTCGTGGTCCACATGGCGGCACCGTAGCCTCGCGGTGGGGGGCGTCGCGAGCCGTTCACAGGCCTTTCACGACCGCTTCACTCCTCGGTAACCGCACGAGGCCGGGGCTGCTCGATCTTCCGGCGCGATGCAGTCGACGCGCGACGCCCCTGA
This sequence comes from Actinomycetota bacterium, assembly GCA_046744275.1. Lineage (GTDB taxonomy): Bacteria > Actinomycetota > Thermoleophilia > Solirubrobacterales > Solirubrobacteraceae > DASSUW01. The sequence goes on along the minus strand of JBKOYW010000451.1, from coordinate 1,101 downwards.
GGTCATCAAGGCGGGCGAACTGGAGATCCGCCCGTCCGAGTATCTGGCGCTCGCCGGAGGCCGGGCGCTGACGTTGTCGGTTCGGGAGCTCGACCTGCTGGCCGCGCTGGGGCGCCGGGAGGGGCGCATCGTGCCGCGGGAGGAGCTCTACGAGACGGTGTGGGGAGCACCGATGCGAGCGTCGGACCGCTCGGTGGACGTCTATGTCCACAAGCTGCGCTCCAAGCTCGCGACCGCCCTACCGGAATGGCGGTTCATCCATACGCACTTCGGCTTCGGCTACCGGTTCCAGCCGGAGCTTTCACAGCGTTTTCACAACACGGCTACGACTCGGTAACAGGGTGGGGACCCCGCCGCTGCGAGCCTCGGCGCCGACATCCACGGAGAAGGAAGGGTCATGAAAATCGAACGTCTGCTGCTGGTGCTCGCCATGGTGGCGTCGCTGGCGTTCGTTGTCGCCGCATGCGGCGACGACGACGATGACGGGGGGAACAGCGCGAGCGGCTCCTCGACCGAGGAGTCCTCGGGCGGCGAGGAGCTGTCCGGCTCGATCCGGATCGACGGCTCGTCGACGGTCTTCCCGTTCGCCCAGGCCGCGGCCGAGCTGTTCAACGAGGAGCAGTCCGGCGTCAAGATCACCGTTGGCCAGTCCGGCACCGGCGGCGGCTTCGAGAAGTTCTGCGCCGGCGAGACCGACATCTCCGACGCCTCGCGCCCGATCGACGAGGAAGAGGAGGTCCCGATCTGCGAGAAGAACGCCGTCGAGTACGGCGAGGTCCAGGTCGCCAACGACGGCATCGCCGTCGCGACCAACAAGAACCTCACGATCGACTGCATGACCGTCGACCAGCTCAAGGCGCTCTGGGAGCCCAAGTCCAACGTCAAGAGCTACAGCGACATCGACCCGAGCTTCCCGGACACCCAGGTCAAGCTGTTCGGCCCCGGCACCGACTCGGGCACGTTCGACTTCTTCACCGACACCATCAACGGTGAGGAAGGGGCCTCGCGCGAGGACTACGAGGCGTCCGAGGACGACAACCAGCTCGTCACCGGCATCGCCGGCACCGTCGGCGGCCTCGGCTACTTCGGCCTCTCCTACTA
>JBKOYW010000153.1:0-6447 GCA_046744275.1 Actinomycetota bacterium | reverse complement strand
GAACCGGTATCCGAGCCTGGAGATCAGCGTGACCGACACGCATCCGCTCGACGCGCTCGAGCTGCTGCGCACCGGCAAGGTCGAGGTCGCGGTCATCTTCCGCTACGAGGAGACCGAGCCCGAGCCCCCCGGGGTGCGCCTGCATCACCTGCTCGACGATCCGGTCTACGTGCTGTCGACGCGTCGCGAGCGCGGGCTGCGCACCTTGCGCGACGCGACGTGGATCGCCGGCTGCGAGCGCTGCCGCAGCCACCTGCTGTCCATGTGCGCCGACGCCGGGTTCGATCCGCGGATCGGCTACAGCTCCGATGACATGGTTGTGATGCAGGCGTGGGTGGCCGCCGGGCTCGGGGTGGCGACCCAGACCGGTCTGTCCCTGCGCGCCCATCACATCGCGGGCGTCGTCGCGACCGAACTGCCCGGCTTCGAGCGGCACATCTACGCCGCGACCTACGGCGAGCCGCCCGACCCGCCCGCCACCGCCGCCCTCCTGGCAGCCCTCGCCGAGGCCGCCACGTCGGCGACCTCGTCGGCGGTCACCCCCTCCGGCCAGAGCCTCCCCCAGTCGGCCGCGGCCCGCTCCTCCTAGACCCCGGCCCGATGATGTGTCGCAGTGAGGGCAGCCACGCGTGAGACAGATCCCGCCGTGTCCCGTAGGCGGAACCCCGATCGGCTCCCCCGATGCCCTGAGCAGGCAATCCGGTGCCGAGCGGCCGAGGGTGTGTGCCGTACGACGGGTTCGGTCATGTTTGCCAGTGACAGGCGTCTGCACCGTCCCGCGCACGGCTCCCGCGTTGGACGAACAGCGGTCGCACGGTCGTGCCAGGACCCGCTGGTGCCTTTGGCTGCAAGCGAGCGTCGCGCTGCCTGCGCACTGCGGACGTCTGCCCGGTTGACGGTCGTAGACGCCGCGGCGCATGAGCGATCGGCTGCTCGTCGGCAGCTTCGCGCCCGCGCTAGCCCGCCGAAGGGCTAGCGGCGCGTCGAGGCGGCGCGGGCTCGCGTGCGGCTAGGCGGCGGAGCGCGGCTCCTCGAGCGGCCGCGTGACCTTGCGCGGCTTCTTGCGAAAGACGCGCCGTCCGAGGGCCATCGCCTCGCGCTGGAGCTCGGCTCGCCTGCGCTCGACCAGCACCGCCAGCTCGCCGGCGGCGGCCTCGTCCGCGAAGCGATCGCGCCGCTCATCGGCCCGCTGAGCGAGGAGGGCGAGGTCGTGGTCCTCGCCGATCAGATCCGACAGCTCGTGAGCCGCCGAGCGACGCGCTTCATCTTCTTCGGCGCGGCGCCCCGGACGATCTGCGCCGCGTACCAGAGGTACTTTGCGCGCTTGCGCAGCTCGTGCAGGTTCTCGGTGTTGGGCTCCTGGCAGGCGGTGCGGTACGCGCGGCGGCCGCGCCGGTAGATCCGCCTAAAGCCCGGAGCCAGCGCGTCGAGGCCTTCCCGCTCGAGCCGCCAGTCGCCAACCCGCGCCCGCGCCCGGTGCAGCTCGCCCAGGACCTCGGCGACCGCGGCCCCCTCGTGAAGGCGCCGCTGAGCCGCGCCGTGCTGGCCCACCAGGGTCCTCTTGAAGCGCTCAAAGCGCTCGGGCGGCGCCTCGTCGGGATAGCGGTCGGTCAGCGCGTCGAGCGTCGCCAGCAGCACCTGGCTGTCGCGCGCTCCGCCGAGCCGCCCGCCGGCGGCGCGGAAGGCGACGTTCTCGCGCCGGTAGGCCTCGTCGCCCAGCTCGTCGCGGGCCACCCGCACGGTCGCGCGCAGGCGCTTGAGGCTCTTGCGCGTCTCGTGGACGGCCGTGCCGAGGTCCTCGTCGCTATCGCCCTCGAGCCGTTCGATCGACATGTCGAGCTGGCCGCGAGCGATGCGCCGCACTCCGCCCGGCACCCGCTCGCCGTCACCCAGCCGAAACCGGCGTTCGTCCTGCCCAGAAAGTGGCTCCATGCCCGATGCAAGACTCCCCGAAGCGATCCGGAAACGAACCGCGAGTTCGCTGTCGACGTCGCGTGGCGACTGCGCGTACTGGTACGGGCCGCAGGTCGTGGGGCGACGAGTCAGGAGGCGTGATGCCGGGCTACATGCGCTGCTGCTCCATGCCTCTGAGGGCGGTCCGGCCGCGGGCACAGGCGCGCAACCCCTCGTAGCGAGACGCCGCGGCTGCTCCCGTCGTCGCGAAGCAGCAGTCGGGATCCGTATTCCTGCTCGTTGTCGGCAACAGGCGCGCCCCCGACCGACCCTCAGGCACTCGCACTCGGGCGGAGGCGAGAGCGCCCGCCGGGTCGGCGCTGGCTCCAGCCTCGGACGAGGTTCGGGAGCATAGATCCGCTGGGCGCTGACGCTCGCATTCGCCTCACAGAGCAGGCGTGTCGGGCGCTCGCACTGGAGCTCCTCCAGGTCGTCCGGAGCGGGAGCGCTCGCGGGTGCCGCGAGCGCTCTCGCAATCCGGTGGACGGCGGGTTTGGTCTCTACCGGCCCGGTCCGCGTGATCCCTCTTCGGGTCCGCCGTCGTAGCGGGCGCTCGGCGCCGGGGCGGCGACGATGCCGCGGGTGCCCTCTTCCGGTCCGCCGTCGTAGCGGTGGCCGGTGGGCAGCGGCGCGACGCGCAGATCGGGCACTGGGGCACCGCCATGTTCGGCAACGTGCGAGGGCACGCGGAACTCCGATCGGGCCGAATCGCTGCGGTCGGCAGCGGACGACGTCGCGGTGGTGCTGGTGCCGTGCTCGCTGGCGAGGATCACCACTGCGACGGTCAGGCCGACGACGGCGATCATCGCAACCGCGAGCAGCGTTCGCAGCTGCGTGTAGCGGGACCTGAGCACGACTGCGGGATGCTGGCTGGGGATGGCCTGGCCCATGACTGCCTCCTTGTTGGGGGCGATCGCCTCGGTGGCTCGCCCGGTTGTGGTGGTGGGGGACCGACATCGGCGGCGATCGTCCCTCGGGTCGGTTGCAGGCCGGTGACGCGGCGGTAACAGGGCGGCAGCGGTCCTTGGCCGGCGCTGCGCGCCTGCGGTAGGTTCGGCGTGATTGCCCTGCGCCATCCGACTGGAATGGAGTTCCGCATCCTCGGCCCCCTCGAGGTCCTCGACGAGGGCCGCGTGGTCGCGCTCGGCGGAAGTAAGCAGCGCGCGCTGCTCGCGCTGCTGTTGCTGCATGCCAATGAGACGCTGTCCCCGGATCGGCTGATCGACGAGTTATGGGGACAGGGTCCTCCCGCGACCGCAGCCAAGACCCTGCAGGTCCACATCTCGCGGCTGCGCAAAGCGCTCGCCGCCGACGACGGCCCGGTCGTCACGCGCGCGCACGGCTACGAGCTCAGGCTCGATCCGGAATCCTTTGACGCGCACCGGTTCGAGCAGCTTGTCGGCCACGGCCGGCGCGCCCTGGCGGCGGGTCGTCCCGAGCAGGCGGTCGCGACGCTCCAGGCGGCGCTCGCGCTGTGGCGCGGCTCGCCCCTTGCGGATCTCGCCTACGAGCCGTTCGCGCAGAGCGAGATCACGCGGCTCGAGGACCTGCGCGTCGCGGCACTCGAACAGCTGATCGAGGCGAAACTGGCGCTCGGCGGCCATGCCGAGCTCGTGGGCCAGCTGGAGACGCTAATCGCCGAGCATCCCTACCGCGAGCGCCTGCGTGCGCAGCTGATGCTGGCGCTTTATCGCTCGGACCGCCAGGCCGACGCACTCCAGGCATACCAGGACGCGCGCAAGAAACTGGTCGAAGAGCTCGGCATCGAGCCGGGCGAGCGGCTGCGCGAGCTCGAGCGCGCAATCCTCGCGCAGAATCCGGGACTCCACCTGGCGGCCGAGCGGCCGGGCGCCGCCGAGCCCGCCGCGATAAGCGGGGGCGGCGCGTTCGTGGGCCGCGAGCGCGAGCTGGCCGAGCTCGCCGGTGGTCTCGACGATGCCCTCGCCGGCCGCGGGCGACTCATCCTGCTCGCCGGCGAGCCTGGCATCGGGAAGAGCCGACTCGCCGACGAGCTGAGCGCACACGCGACAGCGCGCGGCGCACAGGTTCTCGTCGGTCGGTGCTGGGAGGCCGGCGGGGCACCCGCCTACTGGCCCTGGGTGCAGTTGCTACGCGCTTACGTGCGTGAGTCGCAGCCCGACGCTCTGCGGGCGCAAGTCGGCGCCGGGGCCGCCGATCTCGCCCAGATCGTGCCCGAGCTGCGGGAGAGGTTCCCGGACGTGCCGGCACCGCGCGCGCTGGAGCCCGAAGCGGCACGCTTCCGGCTCTTCGACGCGGCCGCCGAGCTCCTTCGGAAGGCGTCCCAGAATCGGCCCCTCGTCCTGATCCTGGACGACCTGCACGCAGCCGATGCGCCCTCGCTTCTCCTGGTGCGATTCCTCGCCCGCGAGCTCGGCTCGACTCACATCCTTCTCCTCGGTGCCTACCGGGATGTCGACCCCAGCCCCGGACAAGCTCTCAGCGAGATGTTGGCCGAAGTGACGCGCGAGCGGGTCACCCGCCGCCTCGAGCTTTCCGGACTGACCGAGCCCGAGGTGGCGCAGTACGTCGAGCTGACCGCGTCGGACATCGCCTCCTCCGAGCTGGTCGCCGGGCTGCACACGCAGACCGAGGGGAATCCGCTGTTCGTCGGGGAGATCGTGCGCCTGCTCTCCACCGAAGGTGTCACCTCGGGGTCGGCCGCCGAGGCCCACGTGGCGATTCCGCAGAGCATCCGCGACGTCATCGTCCGCCGGCTCGCCCACCTCACGTCGGCGTGCGAGCAGATGCTCGTGCTCGCGTCCGTGATCGGCCGCGAGTTCGCGCTCGATGCGCTCGCCAGGATGGGCGATCTCTCGGAGGACGAGCTGCTTGACCTCCTCGACGAGGCGCTGGCCGCCCGCGTCGTCTCCGACGTTCACGACACGGCGGGTTGCCTACGCTTCGCACACGCGCTCATCCGCGACACGCTCTATGAAGGGTTGACCTCCGCGCGTCGGGTCCGGCTGCACAGGCTTGCAGTCGAGGCGCTCGAGCATCTCTACGGCGACGACCCCGGACCGCATCTGGCCGAGCTCGCGTACCACTCGGTCGCCGGCAGGGACCCTGACAAGGGCCTCCGCTACGCCCGGCGCGCCGGAGATCGCGCGCTCGCGCTGCTCGCCTACGAAGAGGCCGCGCGCCACTACCGCATCGCGCTCGACGCGCTCGAGCTTGCGCACCCGCTCGACGCGCAGGCACGCTGCAACCTCTTGCTCTCGCTCGGCGAGGCAGACGCGCGGGCCGGTGACACCCCGGGTGCGATGAGAACCTTTCTAGAAGCTGCCGACATCACGCGCGAGGTCAGGCTGCCCCGCGAACTCGCCCGCGCAGCGGCCGGCTATGGCGGACGGATCGTTTGGGCTCGAGCCGGGGACGACGACCGGCTCGTACCGCTGCTTGAAGAGGGGCTCGCGGCGCTCGCCGAGGAGGACGTCGAGCTGCGCGCCAGGCTTCTCGCGCGTCTGGCTGGCGCGCTCCGCGACGAGCACTCGCGTGACCGCCGCGACGCTCTGAGCAGAGAGGCGGTCGAGCTTGCGCGGAGCACGGGAAATGCCGCGGCGCTTGCCTACGCGCTCGACGGCCGCGCGGCCGTGATCCTCGGCCCCGACACGGTGGCGGAGTGCCTTGCCCTCGGCACCGAGCTGTGTCAGGTCGCCGAGCGTATCGGCGACATGGAAAGAGTCGCCGCAGGCCACTCGCACCGCTTCATCGCGCAGCTCCAGATTGGTGATGTCCGCAGGGCGGAGGCCGATCTCGCCGCGGCCAGCCGCATCGCCGGGGAGCTCAGGCAACCCGCGCAGCTCTGGCAGTGTTGTGCGTCGCGAGCGATGCTGGCGCTAGCAGCCGGCAGGCTCAGCGAGGCCGAGCGCCTCGTCGCGCGTGCGTGGGAGCTAGGTGAGCGTGCGCAACCGACGGCGGCCGCTCCCATCTACCGGCTTCACCGCTATACCCTCTGCGACTTCCGCGGCAGGCTTGAGGAAGTCGAGCTCGAGATGTGCGAGCTGGCCGCCCTGTACCCAGCCCGCGTCGTCTTCCGCTGTGCGCTGGCATTTCTCGACGCCCGGCTTGCACGGAGGCGGGAAGCGAAGCGAGCGCTAGACGAACTCGCTGAAAACGACGTGTCTGTGTTGCCGTTCGACCAGGAGTGGCTTTTCGGCATGAGCCTCCTCGCCGAGACGTCCGTGCTACTGGGCGAAACGCGCTACGCGCCGGTGCTGTATCAACTGCTCGTTCCGTGGGCGGCGCTGAACGTCGCCGACGTGGGCGAGGGAATAAGGGGCTCGGTCTCCCGCTACCTCGGACTCCTCGCGATGCTGATGAGAAGCTCAGAGCAGGCGGAACTCCACTTCGAGGACGCCCTCGAGATGAACGCGAAGATGGGCGTTCGCCCCTGGCTCGCCCACACCGAGATCGACTATGCACGGATGCTGAACGCCCGTAACGCTCGAGGCGATCGTCAGCGCGCCCGTACAC
>JBKOYW010000063.1:0-10667 GCA_046744275.1 Actinomycetota bacterium | reverse complement strand
GGGCGAGCGTCGTGCTCACCGCGCGGCGGGTCGAGGTGCTCGAGCCGCTGGCCGCCGAGACCGGCGGACGGGTGGTCGCGTGCGACCTCAGCGATCGCTCCTCGCTGCTGCGGCTGGTCGAGGAGGCCGGGCCGGTGGACGTCCTCGTCGCGAACGCCGGCATCCCGGGCAGCGGACGCATCGAGTCGTTCACCGTCGAGGAGATCGACCGGGCGATCGACGTCAACCTGCGCGCCCCGATGGTCCTCGCGCGGCTGATGTGCGAGGGCATGGCCGAGCGCGGCGGCGGCCAGATCGTCTTCGTGTCGTCGCTCAGCGGGAAGGCGGGCACCGCCGGCTCGTCGGTCTACGCGGCGACCAAGTTCGGCCTCCGCGGCTTCGCCCAAGGGCTGCGCGAGGACATGCGGCCGCGCGGGGTCGGCGTCTCGACCGTGTTCCCCGGCTTCATCCGCGGGGCGGGAATGTTCCACGACTCCCGCGCAAAGCTGCCGCGGTACGTCGGCACCAAGACGCCGGAGGACGTCGCCGACGCCGTCGTGTCGGCGATCGAGCGCGATCGCTCGGAGGTCGACGTCGCGCCGCTCAGCATGCGGCTCGGCACGGCTGTCGCGGGCCTCGCCCCTGAGGTGGCGGCTATCGCGCAGCGCCGGCTCGGGGCCAACAAGGTCGCGTCGCAGTTCGAGACCGGCCAGCGCGACAAGCGCTAGCGGCCGACGACCGCACCGTGGGCCGCTAGCTCTCGAACTCCTGCGTGCCGGGGTCGAACCGGCGGTGCCGTTCGTCGGCGGCCGACCGCGGCTCGTCCTCGTCGTCCTCGTCCGGACGAGTGACCGCGCCGATCGCAGCGAGCACCTCGTCGGCGAGCTGCGGGCCGTCGGACTCCGACAGCGGCGTGGCCGCGATGCGGACGATCACCTCGTCGCGGTCGACCTCCTCGAGCGAGATGTGCGGCTCGGAGCGGGTCGGCGTCTGGACGTTGTCCTCCAGCAGCGCCTGCAGGTCGCTCGGGCGCACGTCCGGCCGCAGCCGCGCGCGCAGGTCGACGGCGGCCGGCTCGCGCAGCGGCACGATCGCGGCCGTCAGGACCACGTTGTTGGGGATCATGATCGAGTCGCGGTCCTGCGCGAGGGTCGTGTAGAGCAGTCCGAGCGACGTCACGACGCCCTCGATCTGGCCCGCGAGCCCGCCGGCCTGGAGCCGCACGCGGTCGCCGACCTTGAACGGCCGCGCCGAGATCAGCACCATGCCGGCGATCAGGTTGCCGAGCGTCTGCTGCGCGGCGAGACCGAGCACGACCGCGGTGATCGCACCGCCGACGGCCAGCGTCTCCGGCTGCAGGCCGGCAACGCGCAGCGCGAACAGCGCCGCCGCGCCGATGAACACCAGCCGGATCAGGAACCCGACCGTGCCGGCGGTCGCCGGCTCCATCCGCCGGAACAGCGCCGGAGCCGTGAAGCGGCCAAGGTCGCGCGCCAGCGCCCAGCCGAGCACGACCATCACGATCGCCGCGCCGACGCGCACCGGCGTATCGACGCCGAACAGCTCCTCACGACGGAAGTACGCGTACAGCGTGATCGTCAGCAGCGGGACGACGATCAGCAGCTCGCGCTTGGCCCGACGCGCCTTCTGGGCGGTCTGGAGCGTCAGGCTTCGCGCCCGCGAGGACGTGAGCGGCATGTTCGGACGACGAAAACGTGGCATCGAATCAGGCAACACGCGTTCGCGTACCCAGTTTCAGGTTCATTGCACGTGTGTGTCGCTCGTCACGCTCCGTCCCCGCATCGTGCGGCTCACCAGCCGCGCCGTGCGGTCCCCCGAGGCCGCGTCGTGCCGGCTCCCCGAGGCCGCGTCGTACGGCCCCCGAGACCGCGTCGTGCCGCTCGGCGACCCGCCGCGTCGGCGAAGACGGCCCGCCCCGTCGGCGCACCGGTTCAGAAGAGCGATCGCTGGGGCTCGGCGACCACCTCCTCCCGCTGCTGTCCGGCCCGGCGCGACGGCCCGCCCCCGCGGTGGCCAGACCGGTTCGCATATCGCCGGCGAGCCCACGGCACGCGTGCTGCGCGCTCGATTGTCCGGCGCTCGTCCGCCGGCAGGTACGCGCCGCTCGCGTACAGCCGCTCGTAGCGCTCCAGCAGGTCGGGCCGGTGCTCGCGCAGCCACTCGAAGAAGATCTCCTTGACCGAGCCGCGCAGGAACAGCGTCTGGCCGCCGATGTGGACCGCTCCAGCCTCGGTCGCCAGCGCCACGATCCGCTCGACCTGCTCAGGCGAGTCGTTGATCCCCGGCATCAGCGGGGCGATCAGGATGCCGGTCGGGATCCCGAGCCGGTTGAGCTCGGCCACGGCCTCGAGCCGCGCGCGTGGGTGTGGCGTGTGCGGCTCGGTCGCGCGCCAGGCCTTCTCTTCCAGCGTCGGCACCGACAGGCACGCGCTCACCTGCGTGCGCTCGGCGACCTGGCACAGCAGGTCGGCGTCACGCAACAGGAGCGGCGATTTGGTGAGGATGGAGCACGGGTTCGCGAAGTCCCGCATCGCCTCCCAGATCCCGCGCATGAGCTTGTAGCGGCCCTCGACCCACTGATACGGGTCGGTGTTGGTGCCCATCGCGATGTGGCCGCCGGCCCACGACGGCCGCGCCAGCTCGGCCCGCAGGACCTCCGGCACGTTGACCTTGACGATGATCTCCTTCTCGAAATCGCGCCCGGCGTTGAAGTCCAGGTACTCGTGCGTGGGGCGAGCGAAGCAGTTGTGGCTCACAACGCCGTCGGCGATGAAGTCGCCGGTGCCGGTGGTGATGTCGTAGAGCGGCAGCTCCATACCGAGCGGCTCGACGGAGACGACCCGAGTCATGGCGTCGGACTTCAGTGCGACGCCGTCGATGGTGCGCTTGCGCGTGATCGCTGGGTCAGTGAGGTGGAAGAACCGGAGCCGCTCCTTCAGGCCCCCACGTATCCGCACGACCGAGACGCCGTTGGGTCGACGCGGCTCGACGACCGCAACGAAGCCGAGGCGCTCGAGGCTCTCCTGCGTCCAGTGGATGATCGTCCCGTCCTTGTTCGAGATGCGCAGCGCGGAAGCGCGCTCGCAAGATCCCTCCGCGTCGAAGATGCCGGCGAGGAAGCCCTTTCTCCACGCGAGATTTGGGCTATTCCGCCAGCGCACGATGTCCTGGATCGCTTCGAATCCGGCGCGCGATCCGTTGTAGATCGCCCGCAGCTCCCGGTGCGTGCCGACTGCCTGGGCGAAGACTCGCTCGGTCGTGGCTACATGCAGCTCCTCAAGGAACCGCTGTGCGCGCCGGAGGGCCTCAAAGTCAGTGAGCGCCAGTCGGAAACGGTGAATCGGTGCGCCGCGGTAGCTGGACCGCTTGAGGTGGCCGTCGCCACGGATCAGGCCACACAGATAGCCGCGCTTGTACTCGTCGCAATGCTTTGGCGAGTCTGCGAAATGGCCTGTGCCCAGGAGCGAGTTGTTCGTCGTCAGGTGCGGGCGATCGGGTTCGGACCGAGCGGTGTTCGCCACGTGCTTCCAGCCGCGCTCCGTAAGGAAGCGGTGATCGCCGCTGGTGAGCAGCCGCGTCCCGTCTTCGAGCGTGACCGCCCAGACCGGCTTGATGGTCATCCAGTGAGCGAGGACTTCGGTCGTGACGTACCGCCGATACCAGCCGTCGCGGACCGTTCCGATGATCTGATCGCCGACTCGCAGATCCTCGATCTTGCGCGTGCGACCGTGTGCCATGAGCACCGGCGTAGCGCCCCATACACAATAAAGGCACGCATGAGAACAGCCGCGATACGGATTGATCGTCCACTCGAACGGGACGCGGGAAATAGGCGGCACGCGGTTGATCGCGGACTTCGTGCGGACCTCGTGGAAGCGGGTGTCGAGCGCCTCCGGGGCGTCGAACCGGCGGACGACGACGTCCTCGGAAAAACCGGGCAGGCGGGGGTCGTGCTCGGTGTCGACTGACTGTGAGTCCCAGCGCACGAACATATGTTCGCATACGCCGGCGACGGAACCAAATCGGCCGCCGCGAGATCAGCCGGCGCGGGCGAGCAGCGGGAGCTCGCCGGTGAGCGTCTGGCTGGTCGCTCCGGTGATCTGGACCGGCACGATCTCGCCCGGTGACGCGAGACCGTCGAAGTTGACGACCTTGTTGTGACGGGTGCGGCCGCGGACGCGGCTGGCGTCCGTCCGCGAGGTTCCCTCGACCAGTACATCGAGCGTACGGCCGACGAACCGCTGCGCGCGCTCGCGCGCCCGCCGCTGGACGACCTCCACGAGCCGCTCCATGCGCTCGACCGCGACCCCGTGCGGGATGAATTCGTCCGTGAAGTTCGCCGCCTCGGTGCCGCGGCGGGGCGAGTAGATGAACGTGAAGGCGCCGTCGTAACCGACCTCCTCGGCGACCTCGAGCGTCTCCTCGAAGTCGGCCTCGGTCTCCCCCGGGAAGCCGACGATGATGTCGGTGGTCAGCGCGCAGTCGGGCACGTGCTCGCGGATCAACGCGACGCGGTCCATGTAGCGGCCGCGGTCGTAGGTGCGGCGCATCGCTTTGAGGATGCGCGACGAGCCGGACTGGAGCGGGAGGTGGATGTGCTCGCAGACGGACGCGAGGTTCGCGTGCGCGAGGATCACGTCCTCCCGCATGTCCTTGGGGTGCGGGCTGGTGTAGCGGATGCGGTCCAGGCCTTCGATGGCGTCGAGCGCGTGCAGGAGCTCGGAGAAGCTGGCCCGGGTCGGTCGCAGGTCGCGGCCGTAGGAGTTGACGTTCTGGCCGAGCAGGGTGATCTCGCGCGCGCCGTCGGCGACGACCCTGTTCGCCTCGGCGACGAGCTCGTTGAGCGGCCGGCTCACCTCGCGCCCGCGCGTGGACGGGACGATGCAGTACGAGCACCGGCAGTTGCAGCCGACCGAGATCTGCATCCACGCCTGGAACTCCCGCGCGCGTTTGGCCGGCAGGTGGCCGGTGAAGCCCTCGAACTCGAAGAAGCCCTGGGCGGTGATGCTGTCGGTCGTCAGGAACTCGGCGAGCTTGTGGACCTGGCCGGGGCCGAACGCGACGTCGACGAACGGGAACAGCTCGAACACCTGCTCCTTCACGGACTGCGCCCAGCACCCCCCGACCCCGATAACACGCTCGGGGTCGCGGCGCTTGAGCGCCTTGGCCTCGTGGAGATGGGCGACGAAGCGGTCGTCGGCCTTCTCGCGGATCGAGCAGGTGTTGAAGAGGATCAGGTCCGCGTCACCGCGGTCGGCGACCTCGGTGTAGCCAAGCGACTCGAGCATGCCCTTCATGCGCTCCGAGTCGTGCTCGTTCATCTGGCAGCCGAAGGTGGTGACGTGGAACGACTTCACGGGGTGGAGGTTAGCCGTGGCGGGACGAACTTCTTGCATTGAGGGAGGCTCGGGAGGGGGCGAGATTTCGGGTGGGGTTGCTAGTACACGGTATGCGTGTACAAACAACCCCAGACCGTCGCCTCGCGGATCTCGCCATGCGACAGCACGGAGTTGTGAGCCGGCGCCAGCTGCTCGAGCTCGGATTCGATCGGGGCGGGATCGAGCGGCGGCTCGACGCGGGGCGCTTGCACCGGCTCTACCGCGGCGTCTACGCCGTCGGCCACACGGTCCTGAACCGCCATGGCCGCTACCTCGCCGCCACGATGGCCTGCGGCCGCGACGCGGTACTGAGCCACCGCAGCGCCGCGGCGCTCTGGGGCATCCGGCCTACGGACGCCGCCCGGATCGACGTTGCCGTTCCCCATACAAGCGGTGTTCGGAGCACCGCCGCCATCGTTGTGCACCGATCGCGGCGGGCGATCGCCGCGACGAAGAAGGACGGCGTCCCGGTCACGACCCCCGGCGAGACCCTGGCCGATCTGGCGACCGCCCTCCCCCGCCGCGCGCTCGAGAAGGCAGCCGAGCAGGCCGAGGCGCTCCGGCTCGACTTCGCGATCCCGGCGGGGCATCCCGGCGAGATGCGACTGCGGGAGGCGCTGGCGCACGATCTGAGCCGCACCACTCGCAGCCCGCTCGAGGACGCGTTCCTCGAGCTGTGCGACACGCACGGCATCCCGCGGCCGCTCGTCAACACGGTCGTCGAAGCCTTCGAGGTGGACTTCTGCTGGCCAGAGGCGCGTGTGATCGTCGAGACCGACGGCCACACGCATCACGGCACGCGCGCCGCGTTCGAGCGCGACCGCGCTCGCGATGCGCGGTTGACCGTGCTCGGCTGGCGCGTGCTGCGCTTCACGGATCGGCAGGTCCGCCGTGAGGCCGAGTGGGTCGCCGAGGTCCTACGCGCCGTGGTGGTGCGGGCCGCCCGAGCCGCCGCCTTCGAGCCCCGTGATCGCGCCCTTGGACTTCGGTAGCGGCCGGCCGTCCATTCCCACGCGCTCCGGGATGCCGACCTCCGACGGATCGAGGTCGGGCGCGTGGTGGAACTCCGGCTCGACCGTCCAGCGAAACGTCTCGGGCAGCTCGGCCCGCCAGATGTCCATGGCGTCGCGGCGGCGGCGGAACAGTCTCATCGTGCGTAGTCGGTGGCTCTCGACTCCCTGATGACCGTGACCTTGATCTGCCCGGGGTATTCGAGCTCCTGCTCGATCTCGCGGGCGATCTCGTGGGAGAGCAGCACGGCGCCGTCGTCGTCGAGCGCGCCGGGCAGCACCATCACGCGGATCTCGCGGCCGGCCTGCATCGCGTAGACCTTGTCGACGCCCTCGTGGCGGGTGGCGATCTGCTCGAGGTCGCGCAGGCGCTTGACGTACTGCTCGAGCGACTCGCCGCGCGCGCCCGGGCGGGCGCCGGACAGCGCGTCGGCGGCCTGCACGATCACGGCCTCGATCGTCTGCGGCTCGACCTCGTTGTGGTGCGCCTCCATCGCGTGGGCGACGGCCTCGCTCTCACCGTGGCGGCGCGCGAGCTCGCCGCCGACCAGCGCGTGAGGGCCCTCGACCTCATGCGAGACGGCCTTGCCGATGTCGTGCAGGAGCGCGGCCCGCCGCGCGGTCTTGGCCGACGCGCCGAGCTCGTCGGCCATCATCGCGGCGAGGTGGGCGCACTCGACCGAGTGCGCGAGCACGTTCTGGCCGTACGACGTGCGGTACTTCAGGCGGCCGAGCATCTTTGTGAGGTCGGCATCGAGGCCCTGGACGTTGGCGTCGAAGCACGCCTGCTCGCCGGACTCGGCGATGTGGCTCTCGAGCTCGGACTTCGCCTGGTAGTAGGTCTCCTCGATCCGCGCCGGGTGGATGCGGCCGTCCTGGAGCAGCTTCTCGAGCGTGAGCCGGGCGATCTCGCGGCGGACGCCGTCGAAGCCGGAGAGGATCACCGCGTTGGGCGTGTCGTCGATGATGAAGTCGACGCCGGTGAGGTGCTCGAGGGCGCGGATGTTGCGACCCTCGCGGCCGATGATGCGGCCCTTCATGTCGTCCGCCTGGAGCTGGACGACGGAGACCGTCGTCTCGGCGGCATGGCCGGCGGCCAGGCGCTGCATCACGACGGAGAGGATGTTGCGGACGCGCCGCTCGGCGTCGCGCTTGGTCTCCTCCTCGATCTGGCGTAGCCGGCGGGCCGAGTCGTGCCGCACCTGGTCCTCGAGCTCCTTCATCAGGAGCGCTTTCGCCTTCGACGCGGGCAGCCCGGACGTCTGCTCGAGCTGACGGATCGTCTTCTCGCGGATCTCGTCGATCTGGCCCTCCTTCTCGGCCAGCCGCCGCTCGCGCTCGGCGAGCTCGGCGACGCGTGCTTGGAGCGCATCCTCGCGGCCCTGGAGCCGCTCCTCGGTGCGGGACGTCTCGGCGCGGCGGGCGGCGTCTGCCGCCTCGGGCGCCACGCGGACCGTCGGCGCCTTCGCCTGGCCGGTCGCGATGCCCGTCGCCGGCGTGCGCTTCGCCACGAGGGCTGCCGCGACCACCAGGCCAAGGGCCACGACGACCCCCGCGATCACGATTTCCATTGCGTTTCCTCTCCCCGGCGCCACGCCCTGAGGGAGTGACGCGAGCTCAGCTACCTCTGTCTCAGAAAGGCGGCAGGCCGAGCCTTGCCTCGGCGTCAGCGGAGGAAACGAGCAGGAAGGCGACCGGTGGCCGCCCCGTCAGATGGCGGCTGTCGTGCGGTGTTGGGTCGGTTCTGCCGGGCGCGCCCGCCCGGATGCGGTGCCTGATCGTCCGCTGTGATGGTTCTGGGTTGCCATCGTCACTGAAGCTGCCGCTTCCGCGTCGAAATTGTGGATTTGCTGGGTTTTCAGGAGCCGTCGTGGCTCAGCCTGTCGCTGGTCCGGATCGTAGTACCGGCGGCAGCCGGGCGCAATCAGGTTGTTAATCCATCGCCGCAATGCCCGCATGACGGCGGATCGCGTCGTGCGCCAGCTCGAGCTCGTAGCCCTTGCGCACGAGGATCCCGAGCGCCCGCTCGCAGTCGCGCGGCGTGGCCGGCGGGTCGGGGAAGCGGCGGCGCAGGAGCGCGATCGCGGCCTCGAGCTCGCCCTCATGGTCCTGCTCGCCGATGGCGGCGGCGATCAGGTCTGGAGCGACCCCGAGCGCCCGGAGCCGGCCCTCGAGCCGCTCCGCCCCCCAGCCGTCGAGCCGCCGCCGGTCCTCGGCGAAGCGGTGCGCGTAGCGGGCGTCGTCGAGATACCCCTGCTCGCACAGCTCCCCGATCACGGCGTCGATGACCGCGGGCTCGGCGCGCTTGCGCGCCAGCGTGCGCGCGAGCTCGGCCACCGTGTGGTCGCGCCGGTTGAGCGCCTGCCACGCCGCGTCGCGGGCGTGCTGCAGGCGCACCTCCGGGTCGGGTGACCGCTCGGGCGGCGGGGCCGCCTCGTCGTCATGCACGGCTACGCGGCGGCGATCTCCGGGACGGGCGGAGAGTTCTCGTCGCGCTCGATCGGCTGCACGAGGTCCTGCTCTCCGAGCCCCAGCACCTCGTAGACCTTGGCCTCGATCTCCTTGGCGACGTCCAGGTGCTCGTCCAGGTACGCCTTGGCGTTATTGCGGCCCTGGCCGAGCCGCTCGTCGCCGTACGAGAAGAACGAGCCGGACTTGGAGACGATGCCGTGCTCGAGCCCGAGGTCGAGGATGCAGCCCGAGCTGGAGATGCCCTTGCCGAACTCGATGTCGAATTCCGCTTGGCGGAACGGTGCCGCGACCTTGTTCTTGACCACCTTGACGCGAACCCGGTTGCCGATCGCCTCCGTGCCCTCCTTGAGCGTCTCGATGCGACGGATGTCGAGCCGCTGGGACGAGTAGAACTTCAGCGCGCGGCCGCCCGGCTGGGTCTCCGGCGAGCCGAACATCACGCCGACCTTCTCGCGGATCTGGTTCACGAACAGACACAGGGTCTGGGTGCGGTTCAGGTTGCCGGCCAGCTTGCGCATGGCCTGGGACATCATCCGCGCCTGGACGCCGACCGTCTGGTCGCCCATCTGGCCCTCCAGCTCGGCGCGCGGGGTCAGCGCCGCCACCGAGTCGACCGCCACGACGTCGACCGCCCCCGAGCGCACCAGCATGTCGGCGATCTCGAGCGCTTGCTCGCCGTAGTCGGGCTGGGAGACGAGCAGCTCGTCGATGTTCACGCCGAGGTTCTTGGCGTACAGCGGGTCCATGGCGTGCTCGGCGTCGATGAACGCGCACACGCCGCCGAGCTTCTGGGCCTCGGCGATGATGTGGTAGATCAGCGTCGTCTTACCGGACGACTCCGGGCCGAAGATCTCGACGATGCGGCCGCGTGGGCAGCCGCCGATCCCGAGCGCGATGTCCAGCGACAGCGCTCCGGTCGGGATGGCCTCGACCTTCACCTGGGCGCCCTCGTCGCCCATGCGCATGACCGTGCCCTTGCCGAACTGGCGCTCGATCTGCGCGAGCGCGCCCTGCAGGGCAGCGTCACGCGCCTTTGCGTCCTTGGCGTCCTGGGGTGCGCTCATCTTGTCTCCTGCGATCTGGTCACGTGGGTTCCACAGCTTGGAAGGCGGGTCGGACGGAACCCGGAGCCTCCCGCGAGGCGTGTCACGGAACAAGACGCAGGTGTGACGACTCAGTGCAGAAAGACGCGCACGAGCGGCTCGTAGCGCGCGCCGTGCGGGTGCAGGCGCGACTCGAACAGGGTCAGCGCCTCGCCGCGGAACTCGAGTGGCTCGGGGACGACGGAGACCGTGCGCGGCGCGCGCTCGCGGGGGCGCAGCCGGGCGACCGTGGCGTGCGCGCGGAAGGGGCGCTTCTCCGGGACGTACACCCCTGCGGCGGCGAGCCCGTCGCTCACGCGGGCCTGGAGCGCGCCGAGCGTGCCGTCCGGATCGTCCAGGGCCGCGCACAGCACTCGGGCGCGGCGGGGTGGGAGCAGGACCGCGCCGGCGAGCGAGAGGCGCGGTGCGGGGCCGGCCGCGGCATGCAGGACGCGCTCGACGGCGTCCACATCGTCCGCAGGGCGGCGCCCGAGGAACGCGAGCGTGAGATGGAGCGCGTCATCGGCGACCGGTCTCCAGACCGCATGGTCGGCCGCGGCGTCGCGGAACGCGACGAGCGCGGAGCGGGCCGCCGCCGGCAGCTCGAGTGCGACGAAGAGCCGAAGGGTGTCGCGGCCGCCGGACGAGTCCGCGCGGGCCGCGCCGGACGAGGCCGGACGAGACGAAGCGGGACGGGACGAGGACGAGCGGGACGAGGCCGGACG
>JBKOYW010000298.1:0-7721 GCA_046744275.1 Actinomycetota bacterium | reverse complement strand
CTGCGTAGTGGACCGCGTGGTCGACCGCGGCCTCGATCTCCGCGCGCGCCGCCACGCGCTCGATCCCGCGCAGCCGCGCCGTCTCGGTCGCCAGCTCGTCGGCGCGGGACTCGAGCGCCTCGGCGAAGCGGTACAGGACCTGCCCGCGGTTGTAGGCGGTGCGGGCCTGCCAGCCGGTGAGGGCGCCGCGGGCCGCGCGGACGGCATCGCGCACGTCCTTGCGCGTCGCGCGCGGGGCGTTGGCGACGTGGTTGCCCTCGTGGTCCGTGGCCGCCACGTGGCGGCCGGACTCGCTGCGCGCGAACGCGCCGCCCACGTAGAGCTTGTAGGTCTTGACGATGGGCAGCCGGCTCACGAGTGGTCCTGTCCGCGAGTGCGGGGGCACTAGACCCTCACGTACGGACGCAGGCCGGCGGCGCCGCCCTCGCGGCCGAACCCGCTCTCCTTGTAGCCGCCGAACGGCGACGTCGGGTCGAACTGGTTGTACGTGTTCTGCCAGATCGTGCCGGCCTTCAGGCCGCGCGCGACGGCCAGCGCGCGCGAGCCCTTGTCCGTCCACACGCCGGCCGCCAGCCCGTAGGCCGTCGCGTTCGCCTTCTCGACCGCCTCCGCCTGCGTGCGGAAGGTCATCACCGAGACGACCGGGCCGAAGATCTCCTCGACCGCGATCCGGTTGACCGGTGCGACGTCGGTGAACAGCGTCGGCGGGAACCAGTAGCCGCGCTCGGGCAGCGTGCAGGCGACCGTGCGGCGCGTCGCGCCCTCTCGCTCGCCCGCGTCGACCAGCGCCTCGATCCGCTGCAGCTGAGCGGCGGAGTTGATGGCGCCGACGTCGGTGTTCTTGTCGAGCGGGTCGCCGACGCGCAGCAGACCCATCCGCCGCCACAGCTTCTCGACGACCTCCTCGGCGACGCTCTCCTGCAGCAGCAGCCGGGAGCCGGCGCAGCAGACGTGCCCCTGGTTGAAGAAGATGCCGTTGACGATGCCCTCGACCGCCTGGTCGATCGCGGCGTCGTCGAACACGATGTTGGCCGACTTGCCGCCGAGCTCGAGCGTGAGGCCGATGTCGCGGCCCGCGGTCGCGGCCTGGATGTCCTTGCCGACCTCGGTCGAGCCGGTGAACGCGATCTTGTCGATCCCGGGGTGGCGGACGAGCGCGGCGCCGGTCGACCCGTCGCCGGGCAGGATGTTCACGACGCCGGCGGGGAGCTCGGCCTCCTGGCAGATCTCGGCCAGCAGCAGCGCGGTCAGCGGCGTCGTCTCGGCCGGCTTGAGCACCGCGGTGTTGCCGCAGGCGAGCGCGGGCGCGAGCTTCCACGCGGCCATCAGCAGCGGGAAGTTCCACGGCACGATCTGACCGACGACGCCCATCGGCTCGACCTTGCGGCCGGCGAGGCCGTACGACAGCTTGTCGGCCCAGCCCGCGTAGTAGAAGAAGTGGGCGGCGGCGAGCGGGACGTCGACGTCGCGCGACTCGCGGATCGGCTTGCCGCCGTCGAGGGACTCCACGATCGCCAGCTCGCGGGCGCGCTCCTGGATCAGGCGGGCGATGCGGAAGACGTACTTGCCGCGCTCGAGCGCGGGCAGCCGCTGCCAGCGCGGCAGCGCCTCGCGGGCGGCGTTGACGGCGGCGTCGACGTCGGCCTTCGAGGCCTGCGCGATCTCGGTCAGCGGCTCCTCGGTGGCGGGGTTGATCGTGGGCTCGTACGACTCGCCCTCCGGCGGCCGCCAGGCGCCGCCCACGAACAGCTCGTAGCGGTCGGCCAGCCGGATGTGATCGGTCGCCTCGGGTGCGGGCGAGTACTCCCAGGCCAGCGCGGTTCGCGTGGCGGTCATGCGTTCACTCCTTCGAGAAGTCCTCGGGCCGCTGGTAGCGCCCAGAGATCCCGTGCTCGTACTGCATGAGCAGGTCATTGAGCAGCGACGAGGCGCCGATGCGGAAGCGGTCGGGCGTGAGCCACTCCTCGCCGAGCGTCTCCTTGACCAGCACGAGCTGGTGGATCGCCTGCTTGCTGGTGCGCACGCCGCCGGCCGCCTTGAAGCCCACGATCCTGCCGGTACGCGCGACGTAGTCGCGTACCGCCTCGAGCATCACCAGCGTGGCGCTCGGCGTCGCGCCCTTGCCGACCTTGCCGGTCGAGGTCTTGACGAAGTCGGCGCCGCCCTCCATCGACAGCCACGTGGCGTGGCGGATGTGGTCGTAGCCGCCGAGCTCGTCGACCTCGACGATCACCTTGAGGTGCGCAGGCCCGCACGCCTCCTTGACCTGCTCGACCTCCGCCACGACCCGCTGGTCGTCGCCGGCGAGGTACGCGTCGCGCGGGATCACCATGTCGATCTCCTCGGCGCCCGTCGCGACCGCCTCGCGCGTCTCCTCGAGCTTGAGCTCCATCGAGGTCAGGCCGGACGGGAACCCGGTGGCGACGCTCGCCACCGCGACGCCGGAGCCGTCGAGCGCGCGCTTGGCATCGGCCACGCGCGACGGGTAGACGCACAGCGCGGCCACCGACGGCACCTCGGGATGCGTCGGCGCCGGGCACACGGCCTTGGCCGCGAGCTGCGCGACCTTGCCCGGCGTGTCCTGGCCCTCGAGCGTCGTCAGGTCGACCATCGACACCGCCATGCGGATCGCCGCCTGCTGGGAATCGGCCTTGATCGACCGCTTGCCGAGCACCGCGGCGCGCTCGTCCACTCCCACGCGGTCGACCGGTGCCACTCGCCGTCTCATTGCAGAGCAGCGTACCTTCCGGCAGCTCCTACGGTCTGCGTTTCGCGAGCTCCGCTCGCTCGCGCACCTCAGCCAGGCGGCGATCGGCGGCGTACGCGTCGTACTGCCTCTGCCTGCGCTCCCTGCCCGCCTTGCGCGCCCGCTCGTTGCGGCTCGCGATCGCCTCCTTGGTCGCCTTCCACGCGGCCTCGCCGCGCTTGGGCGGCCCGGGCTCCGGCTGCCGCTTGCTCGTTTCGCTCATCGCGCTACCCAACTCGCCCCCTAGGTCGGCTGAACGCCACGCAAAGATGCAGGGGGCGTGAACATCTGGCGGTGCGCGCTTCTTCCCCACAGGGTACTCCGCGATGCGGTCGGTGACGGTGGACGGATGTTGCGCGGCGCGGCGCCCCGCGCGCACTACGGTGTCCGCGTGGCTGCGGAACGCGTCAAGAAGCTGAAGGACCTGGTGGACATGCTCGAGCGGCTCCCGGCGTCGCCGGACCGCGACCGAGTGCTCAGCGAGGTCCGTTCCCGAGCGGTCGACCTCGACACGGGCGTGACGCCGCGCGCGATGCTTCCGATCCGGGAGCCAACGCCGCCGGCTGTCATGCCCAGGTTGCCCAAGATCGATCGGGCGCCCAGGATCCAGCGGCCGGCGCCGGCACCTGCTGCTGCGGTCGAGCCCGCGCGCCCGGAGCAGCCGCCATGCCTGGACGACCTGCTGTCGCTCGAGGAAGCGCCGCTGCCGTACGCGCGAGCCTACGGCGACCAGGCCGACCGTCCGTGGACGCTCGGTCTGCGCGCGTAGCTCCAGCCGCCGCTGAGTGTCGTCAGGCCGACCATCGACTGCTTATGCAGCAGCCGGGCTGGCGATCGCCGCTGGCCCCTCGGTAGGTCAGTGCGTGACGGGTGGCGGTACCAGATCGTCGGGGGTCGTCCCGGGACATCGTCGGGCGGTTCGCTCGCCGAATCCGTACGCTGGTGCATGTCGCCGCCTTGAAGACCGCCGAGCCGGCCCGTGCCTGCCGTGGCTGAGCATCCGAACACGTCACCGCCGGAGCCCTCAGGGCCGAGGTACAGCGCACGAGTCGCGCTGAGCTGCGAGCACGGACACGCGCCTGGGCAAGTGCTTCACATGCTGCAGGAGCTTCGCTCGGTGATCGACGACCGGCTGCAAATCGACCTCGGCAGCCGGTACGACCGGCACAGCACGAGCTCCGTCGGAACCGACAAGCTCACCGTCACCTTCACACTCCGCGCAGCGACTGATGCGGACGCGATCCGGTCGGCGGGACTGGCCGCCGGGACGCTCGCCGAGATCCTCACGGACAACGCGGTTGCCGTTGACCTCTCGGGCGTCGCGCTCGTCGTTCGGGCGCAGTAAACGTCCGCCGGTCCTGTCGCTCGTCGAAAGGCGGTCCGTGGTGGACGAACCGCAGATACAGGACCGGCCCCGCAGTCGATCCCGTTTGCCTCAAGGGTGCGTTGCCTCGCCGCGCGGAGCGCGTGTCGGCGTAGAACCGCTCTCGGGCCGAGATTGTTGGCCGCAGGGCCAGCCTCAAACTCCACCTTACTCTCAATCAGACCGGCGCGAGCGAATTTCGCTACTCCTCTCGCCCTGGATGCGGCACTGGAGCAGTACGGCGCACCCGCAGACCCGCGGTGGGAATCACGAGTAAGCGCACGTGGGCGCTCTCAGTACGGCACGCGGAGCGTGAGCCGGATCCTCACCATTCGGGAGTTCCTGGTCAAGCGACGGGCGGTGAGTTCACTGCGCGCCCGCGACCGATGAGTCCGAGCCCGCACGCCGGTCGTAGGACACATGAACGCTCCGACCCCGAAGATCGACACCCGCTTCAGCGACCCCGAGGCCGGGCCGACCCCGTGGTCCGACGTCGCGCACGTGCTCGAGCGCGCCGAGCTGTACTGGCTCACCACCGTGCGGGCCGACGGACGACCCCACGTGACCCCCCTGATCGGAGTCGCGGAGGGCGAGGTGGTGCACTTCTGCACCGGGCTCCGCGAGCAGAAGGCCCGCAACCTCGAGCACAACGCGCAGGTGGCATTGACCACCGGCAACAACGCGTGGGCGCAGGGTCTCGACGTCGTCGTCGAGGGGACGGCCGTCCGCATCACCGATCATGACGCCCTGCAGCGCCTCGCCGACGCCTACGAGGCCAAGTACGGCAGCGTCTGGCACTTCGACGTCGGCGACGGCGTGTTCGGGACCGGCGAGGACGAGGCGGCGGTGTTCCGGATCCAACCCGCGAAGGTGCTTGCCTTCGCCAAGGACCCACACGCGCAGACGACGTACCAGTTCACCTGACCCACCCCACAGATGGCGGGTAGGAAGCGGTCCGACCGGGGGGTACGCGGCGCGAATCCTTGAACGCGGGCGTGAGGGCGGTCACACAAGGATCGCGTGACTTCCTTCACGCGCCTGGCGATCGTCAACCGCGGCGAGGCGGCGATGCGCGCCATCCACGCCGTCCGCGAGCTCAACGACACGCGCGGCGACGACCCCATCCGCGTCATCGCGCTGTACAGCGAGCCCGAGCGCCATGCGCTGTTCGTGCGCCAGGCCGACGAGCGCCACCTCATCGGCCCGCCGAGCGCCTACCTGGACTACGCCGCGCTCGAGCGCGCGCTGGTCGCCACCGGCGCCGACGCCGCCTGGGTCGGCTGGGGCTTCGTCGCCGAGCACCCGGCGTTCGCCGAGCTGTGCGAGCGGCTGGGGATCGTGTTCGCCGGCCCGAGCGCGGACGTCATGCGCGCGCTCGGCGACAAGATCGAGGCCAAGCGGATCGCGGAGCAGGCCGGCGTGCCCGTCGCGCCGTGGAGCGGCGGGCCGGTCGAGACCGTCGAGGACGCCCAGCGCATCGGCACCGAGCTCGGCTTCCCGCTGATGATCAAGGCGGCGGCGGGCGGCGGTGGCCGCGGCATGCGCCGCGTCAACGAGGCCGGCGAGCTCGCCACCGCGTACGAGCGCGCGCGCTCCGAGGCCGAGCAGGCGTTCGGCGACTCCTCGGTGCTGATGGAGCGGCTCGTCGAGGCCGCACGCCACGTCGAGGTGCAGCTGATGGCTGACGGCGAGGGCGGCGTGTGGGCGCTCGGCGTGCGCGACTGCAGCTACCAGCGGCGCCACCAGAAGGTCGTCGAGGAGTCGGCCAGCCCGGTGCTGAGCGCCGAACAGGAGCGCGAGCTGGCTCAGTCGGCGGCCCGGCTCGCCCGCGAGGTCGGCTACCGCGGCGCCGGGACGGTCGAGTTCCTGTACGAGCCCGAGTCGCAGAAGTTCTCGTTCATGGAGGTCAACGCCCGCCTCCAGGTCGAGCATCCGGTCACCGAGATCGTGACCGGCGCCGACCTCGTCGCGCTCCAGCTCCACGTCGCGGCCGGCGGCCGGCTCGAGGGCGATCCGCCGCCCGCCAACGGCCACGCGATCGAGGTCCGCCTCAACGCCGAGGACCCCGCGCGCGGCTTCTCGCCCGCGCCCGGGCGGATCAGCCTGCTCCGGCTGCCGACCGGTCCCGGCATCCGCGTCGACACCGGCTTCGCCGAGGGCGACACGGTGCCGCCCGACTTCGACTCGATGCTCGCGAAGATCATCGCCCCCGGGAGCTCGCGCGAGCAGGCGATCGCTCGCCTGCGCCGGGCGGTCGCCGACACGATGGTCGTGATCGACGAGGGCACGACCAACCAGGGCTTCCTCCTCGAGCTGCTGGGCCGGCCCGAGCTGCGCTGCGGAGAGGTCGACACCGGCTGGCTGGACCGGCTCCAGGCGCAGGGCGACGTCGAGCCCGTGCGCCACGCCGACGCCGCGCTCGTGCAGGCCGCGATCGCGCTCTGCGACGAGGAGACGGCGGCCGACCGCGCCCACTTCTACGCGCTCGCGCGCCGCGGCCGGCCGCAGGCGGAGGCCGACGTCGGCCACACGCTCGACCTGCTCTACCGCGGCGTCAGCTATCGCTTCGCGGTCTGGCAGACCGGGCCACGGCGGTACCGCGTCGAGGTCGACGGCGCCGCCATCGAGGCCGAGATCGAGCAGCTCACCGAGCACGAGCGCCGGCTCAGCTTCGGCGGGCGCTCCTACCGCACCCTCACTGCGGTGCAGGACGCCGACCTGCTCGTCGAGGTCAACGGCGTCCCGCACCGCGTCTCGCGCGACGAGGGCGGCCTCGTCCGCAGCCATGCGCCCGGCGTGGTCGTGGCGATCCCGGTATCCGCCGGCGACGAGGTCCAGGCCGGCGACGTCGTCGCCATCACCGAGAGCATGAAGATGGAGACCTCGCTCACCGCGCCCGTCCACGGGCGCGTGCGCGAGGTGCTGGTGGGCGCCAACGTGCACGTCACCGCCGGCCGCCCGCTGCTGCAGATCGAGCCGCTCGAGGACGTCCCGGCCGAGGCCTCCGGAGAGCGCGTGACCTTCGAGCCGGCCGAGCACGACATGAGCCAGCTCGAGCGGCTCAAGTGGCTCGTGCTCGGCTACGACGTCACCGGCGTGGACGTCCTCGACGAGCCCCTCGACGCCGAGGGCGAGCACCGGCTGCTCGAGCTCTACGCGGACGTGCGCGGGCTCAGCCGCCCGTCCGCCGCGGGCGACGACCTGCTGCGCAGCCCGCAGGAGTACCTGCACGCGTTCCTGCGCTCGCTCGACGCCGCCGCCGAGGGGCTGCCCGAGCGGTTCGTGGCCACCCTCGAGCGCGCGCTCGCGCACTACGGCATCGAGGGGCTCGACCGCAGGCCGGCGCTGGAGGCGGCCTGCCACCGGCTGTTCCTGTCACAGCAGCGGGTCGGCGCCGCACGCGCCGCCGTGCGCGCGATCCTCGCGCGCCGGCTCGAGGCATCCTCGCCCGCCGGCGACGCCTTCCGCGGCGTGCTCGATCGCCTCGAGAGCGCGCTCGGCTCGCGCGAGCCGGCACTGGCCGAGCTCGTGCGCGAGCTCCGCTGGCGCTGCTGCGACGAGCCGCTGGTCGAGGCCGCCCGCCAGGAGACCTACGCGACGATGGCCGACCAC
>JBKOYW010000277.1:0-6554 GCA_046744275.1 Actinomycetota bacterium | reverse complement strand
ACGTCGCGCGGCGTGGTGCGGTTCTGGCGGCTCAGGCCTGAGCCGTCGACCATCGTGGGGTGCGCGCCGAAGGTCGCCGCCTCGCGGAGGGCGATCTCGGTCCCGCCGGCGGTCGTCCCGCCGACGCCGTGGTCGGAGCCGAGGTCCTTGAGCAGCGTCTCCGCCATGTAGTTGTCCGATGGCCGGTTCGTGTGGCGCGCGAGCACCGACATCCGCGGCGACGCCCACTCGCCCAGCAGCACGGCCCCCTCCGGCGTCACGCCGGCGCGCGCCGCGCGGCGGACCCGGACGCCGGCGCGCTCGAGCTCGCGCTCGAAGCGCTCGGCGGCGTAGCGGGCCGGCTCGCGCTGGAACCGGGAGTTGCGCCCGAGCGTCTTGCCGTGATTGAACGGGAGGCCGCTCAGCGGCCCGACCCAGAACGAGGTCCCGAAGTTCGACGCGGGGCCGCCGCGGAGCGCGTCGAAGCGCGACTCGTCGCCGACCACGCGGCCGGTCACCTCCGTCAGGCCGCTGCCTGCGAGCACGCGCGCAAGCCCGCGCGCCTCGGCGCGGCTGAAGCTCGGGTCGCCGCCGCCGCGCAGGTAGAGGTTGCCGTCCACGATGCCGTCGACCATCTCGGTGGCGCCCAGCACCTCGGTCGTGAGCTGGCCCTCGGCGCCGTACAGCAGGAGCGCGGCGGAGGTCGTGTAGAGCTTGTTGACGGAGGCCGGCATGCGGGCGACGTCGGGCGCCCGGGCGTACAGCTCCTGGCCGGTGTCGAGGTCGACGACGTAAGCGCTGGAGGCCGCTCCGGCCTTGTTCATCTGGCGGTCCAGCGCCCGCGCCGTGGCGGTCGGGCCGCCGGCCTGGGCGGTGGGTGCGAGAAGCGCGGCGAACAGCGCCGCGAGACAGACGATCCTGGCCATCGGCGGTTGAAAACCCGGGTGGACGGCGGAAGTCGCGCAGGGGAGCCGTCCACCGGCACCGTACACTGCGTCAACAAGGATGGGCAACGTCGTGGAGCTCGAAGGATCCGGGCGGTCGCGCCGTAGCCGGCGCCGGCGGTCGAAGGCCGCCCTGGTGCTCGGAGGCGGCGGCTTCACCGGCGGCGTGTACGAGATCGGCGCCCTGCGCGCGCTCGACCTGCTCGCCGTCGACCGGACCGTCAACCAGTTCGACGTCTACGTCGGCACAAGCGCCGGCGCCCTGATCGCGGCGCTGGCGGCCAACGGCGTCACGCCGGAGCAGATGATGCGGGTGGTCAACGAAGAGGTGCCCCAGCCGTTCCGCGACGTGTCGCTGGACATGCTCCTGCGCCCGAACTACCGCGAGTTCGTCTCCAAGGGCGTGCGGCTGCCGTTCCACCTGCTGGGCGTGATGCGGGAGGTCGGCCGGGCCCTGCCTCGGCTTTCGGGGGTCGACCTCGCGATCGCGCTGGCCGACCTCCTGCCGTCGGGTCTGTACACCGGCTCCGGGATCGAGGAGTACGTGCGGACCGTGCTGGCCGATCCCGACCGCACAGACGACTTCCGCGAGCTCGGGTGCGAGCTGTACCTGGCGGCCACCGACCTCGACACCTGCGAGCGGATCGTGCTCGGCGCCAAGGGCTGGGACGACGTGCCGATCTCGCTCGCTGTCCGCGCGTCGGCGGCGCTGCCGATGGTCTACCAGCCGACGGAGGTAAAGGACCGCGAGCTGGTCGACGGCGGGATCGTCTCCACCACGAACCTCGACATCGCGGTCGAGGCGGGGGCGAAGCTGATCGTGGTCGTCAACCCGCTGGTGCCCTACGTCAACGACTTCACGAAGGAGATCCCGACGCTCTTCGGAACCCGCACCCGCCGGGTCTCCGACATGGGCTTCCCCAAGATCGGCTACCAGACGTTCAAGCTGCTCGCGTACCAGCGGCTGCACGAGGTCGCCCTCGGCTGGCGCGACCGCTATCCGGGCGTCGACATCGTCCTGATCGAGCCCGACACCGACGACGAGCTGATGTTCCAGACCAACATCCTCGACTACCGGTCGCGGCTCGAGGTCGCGCGCCACGGCTTCCAGTCCGTGACGGTCAAGCTCGCCGCGGACTACGAGGAGCTGCGCGAGGTGGCGGGTCGGCACGGCATCGAGATCTCGGCCACGCGGGTGCGGAAGGTCATGCGCCACTTCGAGGCCGAGAAGGGCGAGCGGTCTCGCGCCTGGCGGCGGATCCTCGAGCAGACCACCAGCACGCTGCTGCGCCAGTCGGCCGGCGACTGACGCAGCAACGGCTGTGCGTGCTCAGCCCTCGGCGTAGAGGCGCTCGAACAGGTCCGCGTACTTCTCGTTGACCACGTTGCGCTTGACCTTGAGCGTCGGCGTCAGCTCGCCGGTCTCCTGCGACAGGTCGTGGTCGAGGATCACGAACTTCTTGATCTGCTCGACGCGCGCGTAGCGGCTGTTGACCTCGTCGAGCACGCCCTGGATCAGCTCCTGGACCTTCGGCTCCCGCGCCAGCGCCGCGACGTCATCCTCCGGCAGCCCGTGCTCCTTCGCGAAGTGCGGGATCTCCTCCGGGTCGAGCGTGATCAGCACCACCGGGTACGGCCGCCGGTCTCCGTGCATGACGGCCTGCGAGATCCAGCGCGACTGCTTGAGGTCGTTCTCGAGGTTCGCCGGCGTGAGGTTCTTGCCGCCCGCCGTGATGATGATGTCCTTCTTGCGGCCGGTGATCTTCAGGAAGCCGTCCTCGTCGAGCTCGCCGAGGTCGCCGGTGTGGAGCCAGCCGTCCGCGATCGCGCCGAACGACTTGTCCTCCATCTTGTAGTAGCCGCCGAAGATGTGCGGGCCGCGGATGAGGATCTCGCCGTCGTCGGCGATCTTCACCTCGGCGCCCGGCAGCGGCCGGCCGACGGTCCCGAACTTGTACGCGTCCTGGGTGGACACGGTCGAGGCCGTCGCGGTCTCGGTCATGCCGTAGCCCTCGAGTACCGGCGCCCCGCAGGCGTAGAAGAACTCGAGGATCTCCTGTGCGATAGGGGCCGCGCCGCTCGTCGCCTGGCGCAGGCGGCCGCCGAACACGTTGCGGACGTTCGAGTAGAGCTCCTGATCGGCCTTGTCGAACGCCGCCTGGAGCTCGTCCGGCACCGGCTGGCCGGCCTGCTGCAGCCGGCGGACCTTGAGGCCGAGCTGCGTCGCCGCCTTGATCTTCTCCGGGTCGTTGGTCGACGTGACCAGCGTGTAGATCTTCTCGAAGATCCGCGGGACCGACGGCAGGTAGTGCGGCTTGACCGCCATTAGCTCGCCGACGATGCCCTTGGGATCGCCGCCCCAGTAGGCGATCGTGCCGCCGAGGTCGATCGCGATCAGCTCGATCAGCAGCGCGAACGAGTGCGCCAGCGGCAGATAGAGGTAGACGACGTCGCCCTCGTGGAAGAGGTTCGCCGTCTCGCACATGTCGACCACCGAGCGGTAGTTGCCGTGCGCGAGCACGCAGCCCTTCGGCGGCCCGGTGGTGCCGGACGTGTAGATGAACGTGTAGGGGTCCTCCGGCGAGACGGCGGCGGCGCGCTCGGCGACCTCGGAGGCGTCGCGCCCGCGCCCGCGGGCGCGCAGGTCGTCGACCGAGATCGCGTCGCCGACATCGCCGGCCGGATCGATCACGATGACCGCCTCGAGCCCGGGCAGGCGGTCGCGCACCTGCGCGATCTTGGCGACCTGGCTCGCGTCCTCGCACACGATGAAGCGCGACTCGGAGTTGCCCGCCACCCACTCGCACTCCTCCGGCGAGTTCGTCGGGTAGATCGGGACCACCACACCGCCGGCGCTCGTGATCCCGAAGCTGGCGTACGTCCAATCGGGCCGCGTCGTGCACAGCACGGCAACCCGCTCGCCCGGCGCGAGGCCGAGGTCGATCAGCCCGCGGGCGATCTCGCTGACGATCTCGCCGACCTCGCGGTATGAGACCTCGGCCCACTCGTCGCCGTGCTTGAACGTGACCGCAGTCCGATCGCCGTACCGCTCAGCGGCCAGCGACATCATGTCGGCAATCGTCCGCGAGCCGGTGGACTCCGGCGCAGCCGTACTGGATTCCATTTGCGCTCCTCCTCCTCAGACCTGACGGAGCGCGATTCTAGAGGCGACGCTCGACCGGGAGCGCCGTTCAGGCGGTCAGGCCGTGGCTACCTGACTCCTGCCCGATGGGACCGCGACGTGTTCGCTGAGGTTTGCCAGGAACAGGGTCTTGTCGATGCGGCCCTGGAAGATCGGCACGCCCATTTCCATGCACTTCTCGATGACCTCGCGACGGTCCATGCCGGCCTCGCGCGCAAGTTCCGTGGGCGTGAGATGGATTGCCATCGTTCAGGTGCCTCCTGTGAGGTTTGCCACGTGGCCGACCACGGTAGCGCGCGAGGTGGACGGCATCAACAACAACTCCTCAATACGCCCTAAACATTCGGGCGCTCCCTGCGACGATCGGACAGGGCCGGCGGGACGGTCGCAGCGAGATCAGATGGGGCCGAGGGACGGTCGGACGGCGCCCGAGGTGGCGGTCCGGCGAGATCAGACGGGATTCGGGATATCGACCCAGACGTGGTCGACGCCGAACCGCTTGGCCAGCCAGTCGCCCAGCGCGCGGATCCCGAACGTCTCGGTCGCGTAGTGGCCGGCCGCGATGAAGTGGATCCCGGCCTCGCGCGCGTCCGCCATCACGTGCTCGCGCGGCTCGCCGGTGAGGAACGCGTCGAGCCCGAGGGCGACCGCCTCCGGCAGCGTGTCGGCGCCCGAGCCGGACACGATGCCGATCCGCCGGACGCGCTCGGGCCCGCCGTCGAACACGGTCGGCACCCGGGCCGTGACCTCGCGGACGCGCTCGAACAGCTCGCCGGCCAGGATCCCGTCTCCCGGGAACGTCCCGGCACGGCCGACCTGCTGGCCGCGGAAGGTCCCGAACGGCTCGTGGCGCTCGCATCCGAGGCGGTCGGCCAGGATCGCGTTGTTCCCCAGCTCCGCGTGTGCGTCGAGCGGCAGGTGGTAGCCGGCGAGCGCGATGTCGTGCTTGAACAGCGGCCGCAGCCGCTCGGCCAGCACCGGCGTCAGCCCGGTCGGGAGGAAGTCCCAGAACAGTCCATGGTGCACGAGGACGAGCTGCGCGCCCTCGGCGACGGCGCGCTCGACGAGCGGTCGCTGGGCCGAGACGCCCGTGACGACGCGGGTCACCTCGTCCGGCCCGGGCACCTGCAGGCCGTTCGGGCCGAGGTCCTGGAACGAGGAAACGTTCAACAGTTCGTCCAGTGCGGTGATGATCGAGGTGATTCGGGTCATGGAATTGGGCATAAGGCCGGTTGCGGGCCCCGGTCCGTCAATTGAACGCTAGAGTTTTCTGCCTCTGCGCTGGCGGACGCAGGCGCGGGACCATGATCAGAGAGGCAGTTCCAGGAGGAATGCTCCACCGTGGGTAGGGGATCCAGCGTCGCAGACGAGGCGCCGCGCATGGTCGCAGAGCCAGGCGCCGACGACCATCGCCTGGTCGCCGCCGTGCGCCGCGGCGACGACCGCGCGTTCGAGGCCCTGTACTCGCGCTACCAACGCCGCATCCACGCCTACGTGTTCGGCATGGTCAAGGACCACGGGCGCGCCGAGGACGTCACGCAGGAGGTGTTCGTCTCCGCGCTCCGCCGGATGCGCGAGACCGAGCGGCCGATCGCGTTCAAGCCGTGGATCTACGAGATCGCCAAGAACGCGTGCATCGACCAGTTCCGCCGCTCCCGCCGCGCCGAGGAGATCTCGCTGCAGGCCGACGAGGGCTTCGCACCCGGCGACTACGGGCGGCTGGTCGGGTCCGATCCCACGCCCGACGCCGCGGTCGCCGCCAAGCAGGACCTCGACCACCTGTGCGGCGCGTTCGGCGGCCTGTCGGACACCCACCACGAGATCCTCGTCCTGCGCGAGCTGGAGGGCATGTCCTACCGCGAGATCGGCGAGTGCATGGGTATGAGCCGCCCCGCGGTGGAGAGCACGCTGTTCCGCGCCCGCCGCCGGCTGACCGAGGAGTACGACGACCTGGTCAGCGGCGCGCGCTGCCTGCGCATCCAGAGCCTGATCCAGTCGGCCGCGGCCGCGTCGAGCCGTCTCGGCACGCGCGAGTTGCGCCGTCTGTCGCGCCACGTCGCGCACTGCCAGCCGTGCCGGCGCGAGGCGATGGCCGCCGGGCTCGACTCGGCGATCCTCACCCACGTGCCGCTGCCCAAGCGCGCCGCGCGGAAGATCGCCGGCCTGCTCCCGTTCCCGATCTTCGGCCGCGGACGCGGCGACGGCGACGCCGCGATGGCGCCCGGCGGATCGGGGCCGGGCTGGACGGCGCACGTGCCGATCCTGTCCGAGCAGCTCTCGGGCGGCTGGGGCAAGCTGGCGACGGCGGCCGCCGTGCTGGTGGCCGGGGTCGGCGCCGCGGGCGTGGGGACTCAGGTCGTCGGCTCGGGGGACGCGCCGGCCGACCGCGGCGCCCGTCAGGCACAGGAGCGCAGCGCGGCGGCACCTGGGGACGACAACGGGGTCAAGGTCACGCAGTCCGCACGGGGGTCGGCGCAGAGTACGGGCGC
>JBKOYW010000091.1:0-5510 GCA_046744275.1 Actinomycetota bacterium | reverse complement strand
GATCTCACGCTGATCAACTTCGACGAGCCGGGCGAGGTTCGAACCTTCGAGAAGGGTCGCTTCGAGACCTACGCGGTGGGGCCGATGACGCTCGGCCGCGCGACCTACGAGCCGGGCTGGCGCTGGTCCGAGCACGTCGGCGGGCCGACCGGCGAGTCCTCCTGCCAGGTCGAGCATGTCGGCCTCGTGCTCAGCGGTCGCGCGGCGGTGAAGATGGATGACGGGACCGAGCGGATCATGGAGCCGGGCCAGTTCTTCTACGTGCCGCCCGGCCACGACAGCTGGGTCGTGGGCGACGAGCCGTACGTGTCCCTGCACATCATGGGCAGCGAGGACTACGCGACGTGATCGCCCAGCTCAGCGATCCGCACGTGCGCGTGGGCGCGGACGACGCCGGCTCCGCGGCGGCGCTCGCCGCGGCCGTGGCCGCCGTGCTCGCGATTGAGCCGCTCCCTGACGCCGTGCTCGTGACCGGCGATCTCGCCGAGCACGCGGCCGCCGCCGAGTACGCGCTGGTGCGCGAGCTGCTCGCGCCGCTGCCGATGCCGGTCCACGTGCTGCCCGGCAACCACGACGATCCCCGCGCGATGCGCGAGCGCTTCCCGCTCGACGGCGACGGCCCGTACCGCTACACGGCCGACTGCGGCGGCTTGCGCGTCATCGCATGCGACACCTCACGACCCGGCCGCGACGACGGCGAGCTCGACCTCGACTGGCTCGAGGAGCAGCTCGGCGGCGATGCGCCGGCGATCGTCGCCATGCACCACCCGCCGCTCGTGACCGGGATCGGCGGGCTCGACGAGATCGGGCTGCCGGCCGAGCAGCGCGCCGCGCTCGCCGAGCTGCTCATGCGCTCGCCGCAGGTGCACCGCGTCGTCGCCGGGCACGTCCACCGGACGGCCTTCGGCGTGGTCGGCGGCTGCTCCGTGGTCACGTGTGCGAGCACCAACATCCAGACCCGGCTCCAGATCCGCGAGACGGGCTTCGAGTTCGGCCACGCCCCGGCGTCGATCCTGCTGCACGCGCTGCTCGACGGCGAGCTGACCTCGCACGTCCAGCCGCTGCGCAGTTGACATGTGACCATTTGGTCACCTATTCTGTGGTCGTGACCGACGACGACCGCGTGTTCAAGGCACTCGCCGACCCGACGCGTCGCTTCCTTCTCGACCGGCTCTTCGCGCGTGACGGCCGCACGCTGACCGAGCTCGAGTCCGAGCTGGAGATGACCCGGTTCGGCGTCATGAAGCACCTCCGCGTTCTCGAGGAAGCGGATCTCGTCGTCGCGCGCCGGTCGGGCCGGGAGAAGCTCCACTTCCTCAACCCGGTCCCGATCCGGCTGATCCACGACCGGTGGATCGACAAGTACACGGAGCGCCAGGTCTCGGCGCTCGCGGACCTCAAGACCGAGCTGGAAGGAACGGCATGACGACCATGACCGAGACGGCGACGCAGGTCTACCGCGTCTACATCCGCACAACGCCCGACAGGGTTTGGGATGCGATCACCAAGCCCGAGTGGGTTGCCAGGTATGGCTACGGCGGCACGGTCGAGTTCGACCTGCGCCCCGGAGCGCCCTTCACGGCCTACACCAGCCAGGTGATGCGCGACGCTGGCGCGCCCGACGTCGCCATCGACGGCGAGGTCATCGAGGCCGACCCGCCGCACAAGCTCGTGCTCTCCTGGCGGATGGTGATGGACGAGGGGCTCGCGGCCGAGGGCTTCACGCGCCTGACGTACGAGATCGAGGAGCCCGAGGAGGGCCTCACCAAGCTCACGCTCGTCCACGAGCTCGACGGTGCCCCGCGCCTGGCGGCGCTGCTCCGGGGCGACTTCGAGTCCGAGGGCGCCGGCGGGGGTTGGGCCTGGGTGCTCAGTGACCTCAAGACGCTGCTCGAGACCGGCGAGTCGTTCGCCGGCTAGAGCTCCACGGAGGGCAGCGGCCGCTGGCCCTCCTGGAAGCCCTCGCCGCGCGTCTCGCCGCGGACGGCGAGGACTTCGAGCCGGGCGATCTCCTGCTCGCCGAGCCGGCGGGCGGGGTCGTCCGGCTCGAGGCCGGCGATCAGCCGCCGGATGCGGGTCGCGAGCTGGAGCGCGAAGTGCGGCGTCGAGCTGCCCATCAGCTGCCGCACGTCGTCCACGGTGACGGGGCGCTGCATGCGTTCGGGCTGCTCGGCTTCGGCCATCGGTCAGTCGCCTTCGGTGTCGACGGGCTGGATCTCGAGAAGGGCGTCGATGCGCGACTGGACGTCCGCCGAGATGGCGGTCTCGTCACCCATGAGCCAGCCGTGATTGTAAACGCCGCGCACCGGGTCCTCGTCGTAGCCGGGCTGGATGTCGAGCAGGTACTCCTGCACCTCGGTGGGCAGCGCCGCGGGGTCGGTCACGAGCAGCAGCGGCCCGAACTGGCCGGCTCCCGAGAAGCCGGCGCCGGCCGCGGCGTCGAGCGGCCGCGACACGTTCGCGAAGACGAGCCCGTGGCCCGGGTCCACCACGTTCCACCCAAACCGGCCGTTGTCGTTGTACCGCGCGAACGCGATCGCGTTGGTCACCGGGTCCGGGCCGGAGACGCGCTTGGTCGGCCCGAGCTTCTCGAGCTCGCGCACCACGCTCTCGGCGATCGCGGTCTCCGGGCCGAGCACGTAGATCCGCGGCTTCTTGTGGGCCTGGATCGCCTCGCGGGTCTCGGGCGGGAGCGAGTCCTTGGTCGTCCACAGCACCGGCTGGCCGGACTTGGCCGCCCAGCCGGCAGCCGGCATCGCGAACTCCGGGCTGTCGGCGGGAGCGATCAGCACCGCGTCGGTCGGGTCGCCGGCCGCCGAGATCTGCAGCCGGTCGATCGCCTTGGCGAGCGAGGTCGAGCTCGTGCCCTCGACGTCGGTCACACGCCGGTTCTCCGGCTCGGCCGCGTCGCCGATCCGGATCACCTGCGCGTCGCCGGCCTCCTCGGCCCCGGACGGCGCCAGCTCCTCGAGCGCCTCGGCGCTCGCCGCCGGCAGCTCGCCGCCCTCCGAGAACAGGATCGGCGCCCGCAGCGGGCGCGCCATCAGCTGGGCCGCCGAGATCGCCGCACGCCAGTCGCCCTGCTCGACGATGACCACCGCGCGCGGGCTGCTCTCGTCGGTGCGCGACGGGTAGATGGCGCGGGCTGCACCGGCGGCGGTCGCCACCGGGTCGCCGCCCGCGACGCGCGTGGTGTTCTTGGTCGCGAAGACCGGGAAGCCGAGTGCGGGCGCGTTCTCGGGCTGCTCCTCGTCGCCGCTCGCGCCGAGCACCGGCTGGCTCTCGTCGCGGTCGCCGTCGCCGCTGGAGTCGTCGCCTCCGCCGCCGCAGCCGGCGAGCGTCAGCGCGAGCAGGAGAAGCACCGCCAGGCCGCGAAACACGTCGACAAAGCTAGCGACCCAACCGCACGTGCATGCGCAGCGTGACATGCGGCTGGTGGCCGCCACGCGCTACCCTGCGCGCCGGCCGTCCGGCGCCGGGCTTAAAGTTCCGCCGGGATTCGGCCGAGTACCCATTGGACATAAGAACGCGGCATGTACTAGTGTGCCGCGCCAAGCCGAACCTCCTGGCCGGAAGCCAGGGGGGCGGGGGACCCAAATAGAAGTTGGGGCGAGTCACGTCCAGAGCGACGTGAGGCGCAGGCTCTTTCAGCGCCAGCCCGTCAGCTAACCCCGCAGGCCGACGAAAGAGGTTGGTTCAGCTTGTCTTCGCTGCGGGCGTTCGCCCTGTTGCTTTTCGCATTCTTAATTGTGCCCGCTGCCGCTCAGGCGCAATCCACCGGTGGAGTGGAGTACGTGCCTCCGCCGCCGGAGAACATGACGGTCGCGGGCTCCGTCGCGCAGCTGCTGCCCGACGGCACGGCCGCCGCTCCCGCAGACGCTCCCGAGCCCGTCAAGCAGGCGATCTGGGCCGCGAACCGGCTCCAGGACATGCCGTACAAGTACGGCGGCGGCCACGCCAAGGTCGAGGACGACGGGTACGACTGCTCCGGCACCGTCTCCTACGCCCTCATCCACGCGGGCCTGCTCGAGTCGCCGCTTCCCTCCGGCCCGTTCATGAGCTGGGGCGAGAAGGGCCGCGGCGCGTGGATCACGGTCTACGCCCACGGCGGCCACGCCTACGCGGTGATCGCCGGCCTCCGGCTCGACACCAGCGCTTACGCGTCACGCACGGCCCGCACCCGCAAGGTCGCACGCTCGGCCTTCGAGCGCGGTCCGCGCTGGCGCCCCACGTCGCGCCCATCGCGCGGCTTCCGCGCACGCCATCCGCTCGGCCTCTAGCGCCGATCCAGACCGGCAAAGGCGCGGCCGCAAAGTCGGCCGCGCCCCCGCCGGACGGTACGCTTGCTCCTGGACCCCATAACCAGGAGGAAAGCCGTGCCCGGCATGGGCGGACGCATGTCCGTAGTCATCAAGGCGAAGATCAACAAGCTCCTCGACCGGGCGGAGGATCCCTCGGAGACCCTGGAGTACAGCTACCAGAAGCAGATGGAGCTGCTCCAGAACGTCAAGAAGGGCATCGCCGACGTCGTCACGTCGAAGAAGCGCCTCCAGCTCCAGCAGTCCAAGCTCGAGCAGCAGGTCGTCAAGCTCGACACCCAGGCGCGCCAGGCCCTCTCCCAGGGCCGCGAGGATCTCGCCCGCACTGCCCTCGAGCGCAAGCAGTTCGCGCAGGGTGAGCTCCAGTCGCTCGACCAGCAGGTCGCCGAGCTGGAGTCCCAGCAGGCGTCGCTGATCGAGAAGGAGCAGAAGCTGCGCTCCAAGATCGACCAGTTCCGGACCAAGAAGGAGGTCATCAAGGCGCAGTACTCGGCCGCCGAGGCCTCCGTGAAGATCTCCGAGGCCGCCAGCGGCGTCGGCGAGGAGATGGCCGACGTCGGGATGGCCATGCAGCGCGCGCTCGACAAGACCGAGGACATGCGCGCCCGCGCAGGCGCGATGGACGAGCTCGAGGCGGCCGGCGCATTCGACGACAACCTCGCGCTCGGTTCGGGCACCGACGACATCGACAAGGAGCTGCACCAGCTCACGTCTCAGAGTGCGGTCGACGACGACCTCGAGCGGCTGAAGGCCGAGCTCGGCTCGGGCTCGACGCCGCCGCAGCAGTCGCTGGAGTCCGGGGACAAGGAGCGCCCCGCGTGATCGTCAGGATCGCCACCGAGAGTCAGTACCGGCTGCCGGAGGACGATGCGGCCGCGCTCAACGACCTCGACAACCAGGTCGTCGCCGCGGTCGAGGCGGGCGACGAGGATCGCTTCCACGAAGTGTTCGAGCAGATGCTCGACCTCGTGCGCCGCACCGGGACGCCGCTCGGGGAGGACGAGCTCGAGGAATCCGACGTGATCCTGCCGCCGCCCGACACCTCGTTCGTCGAGGCGGCGGCGGAGTTCACCGGCGAGGGCCTCATCCCGGATTGAGTGCCTGCGTCGCCGTCCAGGCGACGCCCTGACCGCGACGGGGGCCATCCAGGCCCCCGTAACCGGGCCTTCGGCCCTCTGGGCGGCGCCGGAC
>JBKOYW010000548.1:0-5343 GCA_046744275.1 Actinomycetota bacterium | reverse complement strand
CGCCAGGCGCTCGCCGACGTGCGCCGCGTGCTCGGCATCCTGCGCCGCGAGGAGCCCGAGCCGGTCGCGCCTCCGGCCGCACCCGTCGCGCCGCGGGCGGGTCGCCGGCCGCCTCCGGTCTGGGTCCTGCCGGCTGCGCTGCTCGTGGGCGCCGGCGTCGAGCTGCAGCTCGAGCACGGTGGCATCCTCGCCGCGATCTCGGCGGTCCTGGTCGCCGCGCCGCTGCTCGTCCGCACGCGCCTGCCGTTGGCGGCGGGCGCCGGCGTGCTCGTCGCAGTCGCGCTCCAGAGCCTCGTGCTGGAGCCCGACGCGTTCCCGGTCTCGTCGATCGTCGCGGTCGTGTGCGCCGCCTACGCCATCGGGACGCACGCCGATGGGCGGCCCGCGGTCACCGGGCTCGTCGCCTTCGCGCTCGGCACGACGCTGCACGCCGTACTCGCCCATCCCGACGCCGTGGCGCCCGCGCTGATCGGCGGCACGCTCGTCCCGTGGACCGTTGGGCGGATCCGGCGCGGGCAGCGCCTGCTGACCCACGAAACGGCCGAGCGGGCGGCCGACATCGAGCGCGCCCGCGAGCACGACGCGCGTGCGGCCGTGACCGCCGAGCGGATGCGCGTGGCGCGCGAGCTGCACGACGCGGTCGCGCACAACATCAGCGTCATCGCGATCCAGGCTGCGGGCGCGCAGGGCGTGGTCGATCGCGACCCCGCTCGCGCGACCGAGGTGCTGGAGCTGATCGAGGAGGTGGTGGGGGAGGCGCTCGTCGAGCTCGGCCGCCTGTCGGACGGCAGCGAGCCGCAGCCCGGGCTGGCCGGCGTCGACGCGTTGGCCCAGCGTGCGCGCGACGGCGGCCTGGAGGTCGAGCTGCGCGTCGAGGGCGAGCCGGAGCCGCTGCCGGCGGGCGTCGACCTCGCCGCCTTCCGGATCGTCCAGGAAGCCCTGGCGAACACGTCCAAGCACGCGGGCGACGCGCGGGCGCGGGTCGTCGTGCGCTACCGGCCGCGCGCCGTGGAGCTGGAGATCGACGACGACGGACGCGGGCCCAACGGCTCGTCGCCGCGCGCGGGCTCCGGCCACGGGCTGATCGGTATGCGCGAGCGCGTGGCGCTCTACCACGGCACGCTCGAGGTCGGCGGCCGCGTCAGCGGAGGCTTCGCGGTCCGTGCCCGGCTGCCGCTCGGAGAGACGTGAGCATCCGCGTCCTGATCGCCGACGACCAGTCGCTCGTGCGCGCGGGCTTCCGGCTCGTGCTCGAGAACCATCCCGACATGGAGGTCGTCGGCGAGGCGTCCAACGGCCGCGAGGCGGTGTACAGCGCAGGGCGACTGGCGCCCGACGTCGTCCTCATGGACATCCGGATGCCGGAGCTGGACGGGATCGCCGCCACCCGCGAGATCACGGCCCGCGATCAGGCTCGCGTGCTCGTCCTCACCACCTACGACCTCGACGAGTACGTCTACGACGCGCTCCAGGCCGGCGCCAGCGGGTTCCTGCTCAAGGACACGCCGCCGGAGCAGCTCGCGGACGGCATCCGCGCCGTCGCCGGCGGCGAGGCGCTGCTCGCCCCGACCGTGACGCGCCGCCTGATCGAGGAGTTCACGCGCGTGGGCCGTAGCCCGCGGGCGCGCCCGCCCGAGCTCGACGAGCTGACCCCGCGCGAGCTCGAGGTGCTGACCCTGCTCGCCGGCGGCCTGTCCAACGCCGAGATCGCGGCCGAGCTGGTGCTGGGCGAGACGACCGTGAAGACCCATGTCACGCACGTGCTCGGCAAGCTCGGGCTGCGCGACCGGGTGCAGGCCGTCGTGCTCGCCTACGAGTCGGGCCTGGTGACGCCCGGCGGCTAGCCGGTGATGCCCGCGACGTAGCAAGCGCATCGCCTGCCGAGTACCCCGCCGGCGCGTACGATCGTCCTGCGATGGACGAGATCGCGCAGTTGACCGCAGCCGAGCTCGCGGCGCGGATCAGGCGCCGCGCGCTCTCGCCCGTCGAGGTCGTCGACGCCGCGCTCGCCCGCATCGAGGCCGGCAACGAGCGGCTGAACGCGTTCGTCCACCTCGATCCCGAGCAGGCCCGCGAGCGCGCGCGGGAGGCGGAGAAGGCAGTCGGCTCCGGCGCCGCGCTCGGTCCGCTGCACGGCGTCCCGACGGCGATGAAGGACCTGTTCGACTTCAAGCCCGGCTGGCCGTCGACGCTCGGCGGCGTGCGCGCCCTCGAGGATTTCGTGCCCGACTTCTACAGCTCGTGGCCCGAGCGCATGGAGCGTGCGGGAGCGATCATCCTCGGCAAGACCAACAGCCCGGTGATGGGGTTCCGGGGGACGTGCGACAACCCGCTGTTCGGCCCGACCCGGAACCCGTTCGACGAGTCGCGCAACGCGGGAGGCTCGTCGGGCGGGAGCGCCGCGGCGGTCGCGGCGGGGCTCGTGCCCGTCGCCGAGGGGACTGACGGCGGCGGCTCGATCCGCATCCCGGCGTCGTGGTGCGGCGTCTACGGCTACAAGCAGTCCTTCGGCCGCGTCCCGTACATCGTGCGCCCGAACGCCTTCACCGGGATCCACCCGTTCCTGTTCGAGGGCACGATCGCCCGGACGGTCGAGGATGCCGCGCTGGTCACAGAGGCGATCGCCGGCCACGATGCCCGCGATCCGTTCTCGCTCCCCGAGCATCCTCCGCTGACCCCGGCGATGCACGGGTCCATCCGCGGCTGGAGGATCGCCTACAGCCCGGACTTCGACGTGTTCCCGGTGGCGCCCGAGGTCGCCGCCGTGGTCGCCGACGCCGTGCGCGCCTTCGAGGAGGCGGGCGCGACCGTCGAGGAGGTCAAGCTCGGCATCGAGCGCGACCAGCGCGAGCTGAGCGACCTGTGGTGCCGGCTCATCATCCCGATCAACATCGAGACGTTCGAGAGCTTCAAGCGGCGGGGGCTGGATCTGCTGGCGGACCATCGCGACGACTTCCCGTCCGAGTACCTGCGCTGGATCGACGAGGGATACGAGCTGCGCGCCGCCGACCTGATGCGCGACGAGGAGCTTCGCACCGAGGTCTACGACGCGATCCACGGCGTGCTCGAGGACCACGAGCTCCTCGTGACGCCGACGCTCG
Organism: Actinomycetota bacterium; assembly: GCA_046744275.1. Lineage (GTDB taxonomy): Bacteria > Actinomycetota > Thermoleophilia > Solirubrobacterales > Solirubrobacteraceae > DASSUW01. The sequence continues at coordinate 2,242 of JBKOYW010000548.1, read as the reverse complement.
CCTGCCTGCCCGTCGAGAACGCCACGGACGGCAACACGAAGGGTCCTTCCGAGATCAACGGCGTCGACGTCGACCCGCTGATCGGCTGGTGCCTGACCTATCCCGTGAACTTCTCGGGGCACCCGGCCGCGTCGATCCCGGCGGGCATGGCCGACGGGCTGCCCGTCGGCATGCAGCTGATCGGGCGCCGCTACGCCGACGCGGACGTCCTCGCGGCGAGCGCCGCGTTCGAGCGCCTCCGCCCGTGGCGCTATCCGTGACTCAAGCGGAAGCCCGTGGGCGCGGGGCGGGGATCCAGCGGGCTCGACGGAAGGTCGGCGGCCGGCGTGTCGGTGTTGTAGCCGCCGGGCGCGACGTCGTTCGGCCCGTCCGGGTGGAACAGCGAGGCCAGCAGCTGGATCTGGCCGCGGCCGACGTCGAGCTCCCCCATGCCACCGCCGTACGTGATCAGGCCGCGCTCCTCGATGGCAGCGTAGACGTCGAGCAGCGCGCGCAGGTCGCCGACGCGGCACGGCTTCACGTTGACGGCGCGCGGGGTCAGCGGCGTCCTGTCGAGGTCCGCCGCGGTCGCGATCGGCGCGTCGTACGAGATGCGGTGCGACTCGGGCTCGAGCAGCTCCTTGACCTCAGGAATGTCGTGCGCGTCCTCGAGCAGCGCGTCGGGGAACGCCGCGATCACCCGCTCGTACATCGCGAGCAGCGCGGGCAGCTCGCCGACCTCGAGGCCGTACTGGCCCTTGAAGTCGATGATCTCGACCGCGCCGGTGGCCACGACCTCGTCGATCAGCTCGGGCGTCCAGGCCGGCGTCGCGTCGAGCTTGAAGCGCAGCCCCGGGTGGTTGTCGAGCCGGCGGCGGATCGGATCGAACGCCGGTGGGTCGCCGAGGCCGAGTGAGTTGACGAACCGCAGGGGAGACGGCTCGCGGCCGACGATCTCGTGCAGCGGCCGGCCGGCCTGGTTGAGCGCGAGGTCGAGCGCGGCGGATTCGAACGCCCAGTTGCGCCAGCGGCGCGCCATGTCCCACCGCGGCGCCACAGGCCACTGCTCGAGCTCGCCCAGACGCTCGCACAGCGCGCCGAGCGTCCACTCGCCGCCGAGCGGCAGCTCCGGCTGCGTCACGTGCAGGGTGTCGGTCTCCTCCTCGAACGGCGAGACGTCCTCGCCGATCCCGTCCGCGCCTCCGCCGCGCATGCGGACCCGCGTCGTCACCCGCTCGAAGCCGTGGGACAGCGTCGCCGAGAGCCGCTCGAACTCGTATGACTCGATGAGGACCGGCAGCCCGCTCAGGCGAGCCCACGGGGAGCTGTCGGGATCGCGAACCACCTCGCGTCGGCAAGATACCGGTGCGGGAATACGGGCCGGGCGGCGGCGTCTTGTGAGGGATGCCCTACCGCCGGCTGATCCTGTTGGTGCTGCTCGTCAACGTCGCGGCGTTCGTGCTGGGTCGCGGCGACTGGCGGGTCGCAGATGGAAGCGCTTTGTCGGCGCTCGGGAGTCTGATGCTGCTGAACCTCGCGGCCGCCGTCCTCATGCGCCAGCAGTATGTGCTCAACGTGCTCTACGGGCTGGCGGGCCGCGGATCGAAGACCTGGCCGCTGTGGGTGCGCTGGAGCGTGTCGAAGGTGCACCACATCGGCGGCATCCACGTCGGCGCCGCGCTCGCCGGCACGGCGTGGCTGTGCGCGTTTACGGTCGTCGCCCTCGTGGGTCCCGCCTCGCTCACGACCGTCGTGCTGGCCTGCTGCCTGGCCGCCCTGGCGGTCGTCGTCGTGGTCTGCGCCTCGCCTGGGGTGCGGAGCCGGGCGCACAACGTGTTCGAGGTGACGCACCGGTACGGCGGGTGGACGGCAGTCGCGCTGTTCTGGGCGCTCACCCTCCATCTCGCGGACGACGACCTGTCGAGCTGGCAGGTCTGGACGATGGCGGTGCTGACGGCGAGCATCGCCGCGCCGTGGCTGCGGCTGCGCCGGGTCCCGGTGACGGTCGAGCGCCCGTCCTCGCACGCCGCGATCGTGCGGTTCGACTACGGGGTGACGCCGACGGTCGCCTCGGCCGTCGGCATCAGCCGGAGCCCGCTCGGCGAATGGCACTCGTTCGCCACCGTCAAGACCCCCGGCCAGCCCGGCTACCGGCTGCTCATCTCCCGCGCCGGCGACTGGACGGGCCGGTTCATCGACGACCCACCGTCGCACGTGTGGGTGCGAGGGGTCCCGACGTCGGCGCCCATGGCCAAGGTCGAGG
>JBKOYW010000072.1:0-6943 GCA_046744275.1 Actinomycetota bacterium | reverse complement strand
CTTCCTGCTCGCCCGCACCGGGCGAGCGGTGCACGTGCTCAACGCGCCGTCGCCGGCCGCCACCGCCTCGCTCGCGATCGCGGAGCTGATCGCGAGCGAGGTCGGCTGATCGTCAGGCCGCCTCGGGGACCACCCGCGGCTCGATGACCGGCGCCTCGTCGGCGACGGGAGCCGTGGTCCCGAACCGCTTCGAGATCAGCAGCGCCGACGCGATCGCGCCCGCCGCGGCGACCGCCGCTCCGACGTAGAGGGCGTCGTGCATGCCGGCGACGTACGAGGCCGCCGAGCCGCCGCCGAGCGCGGCGTCCGCCGGGATCAGCGCGCCGAGCGCGGCGACGCCGACCGCGATGCCCGCCTGCCGCGCAGTGTCGTTGACGCCGGCGGCGAGGCCACTCTGTTCGACCGGCACGGCGCCGAGCGCGACGTTGGAGAGCGCCGGGTTGAAGATGCCGGTGCCGATGCAGGCGAGCATCAGGCCGGGCATCAGCATCCACCACGACGACGTCTCGTCAGCCAGCGTGAACAGCACCATCCCGGCCGCGGCCAGCGCGAGCCCGCCGGCAACCATCGTGCGCGCCGGCACCTTGGCGCCGAGCTGGGCCGTGGCGCCCGAGACGATGAGCATGACCACCGTGCCCGGGACGTAGACGAGGCCCGCCTCGATCGCCGACAGGCCGAGGATCTGCTGCAAGTACAGCGTCACGTACAGGAACAGCGCGAAGAACGACGCCGAGATCGCGAAGGCGGCGACCTGCGCGCCGGTGAACGTCGCATTGCGGAACAGGCGCATCGGGAGCATCGGCTCGCGCACGCGCAGCTCGACGCCCACGAAGGCGGCGAGTGCGACCGCGGCGCCGATCAGCTCGGCGAGGATGATCGCCGACGTCCAGCCGTCCTCGTTCCCGCGCAGCAGCGCGAGGACGAGCAGGAGCAGGCCGACGGTGAGCGTGATCTGGCCCGGCCAGTCGATGCCGTGGGCGTTCGGGTCGCGCGACTCCTGCACGTACGTGCGCGTGATCCAGAGGCAGAACAGTCCGATCGGCACGTTCACCAGGAAGATCCACTGCCAGTCGAGGCCGCTCGTGAGCACGCCGCCGACCAGCGGGCCGACGGCGAAGGAGGCGCCGATCGCCGCGCCGTACGCGGCCAGCGCCCCGGCGCGCTCACGGGCACCCGGGAAGGCATGGGCGAGCAGCGCCAGCGAGACGGCGAACATGATCGCTGCGCCGATGCCCTGCACGGCGCGCGACGCGTTCAGCATCACGATGTCCTGCGACAGGCCGCAGGCCACCGACGCGATCGTGAAGATCGTGAGGCCGTACGTGAACAGGCGCCGCCGGCCGAGGCGGTCGGCAAGCGCGCCGGCCGTCAGCACGACGCTCGCCAGCGCGAGCGTGTAGGCGTCGACGACCCACTGCAGGCCGCTCAGGCCCGTGTCGAGGTCCTCGGCGATGCGGGACAGCGCCGTGTTCACCACCGCGATGTCGAGCATGAGCATGGCTGTGGCCGCGCAGACCACCACCAGCGTCCAGCGTTGGATGTTCATCAACGACTCCAGAACGAGAGGGGAGGGGAGGTTGAGCGCAGGATCGCCCCTCCGGACCCCGGCCCGCATCAGGGAACCCCCCAATCCGACCACATAAAGGGTCAGACCCCCTTACGCCGTAAGCGGCCTAAAACCAGGCCTCAAGCGAATTTGCCCGCTGGACGTACTCCGTAAAGGGGGTCAGACCCTGCACAGGGTCTGACCCTTTTAAGAGGGTGGTTGAGGGTTAGACGATCCCGCGCTCGCGGGCGGCGGCGACCGTCGCCGCGAGCGTCTCCGCGGCGTTGTGGCGCGGGCGCCAGCGGAGCTGCTCGCGCGCCCGCGCGTAGCTCATGAGCACCGGCACGCGGAACGCGTTGAGCCACTGCGCCTGGGCCGGGACGAGCGGCAGCCCGGCGAAGGTGGCGGCGACCGAGACCGTCGCGCGCGGGACCGGGATCGTCGGCCAGCGCAGCTCGCGACCGAGGTCGCGCGCGGTGAGCTCCCCCGGCCCGGCGAGGTTGTAGACACCCGGCTCGCCGACGCCGCGGGCGGCCGCCACGAGCGCGGTCGCCACGTCGTCGTGGTGCACGAGCTGGAAGCGCGTGCCCGGGTCGGGCAGCACGGTCAGCGGCGAGCGGCGGATCAGCCACGGGATCGCCTGGACCATCGTCAGCGCGTCTGGCCCGGCCACGATGCAGGGGCGCAGGATGTACGTGTCGAGCCCGGCGTCCCCGACCGCCCACCGCAGCGTCGCCTCGAGGTCGGCCTTCTCGGCCGAGTAGTAGTGCGCGTCGGTGCCGCGCGCCGGGACGTCCTCGGTCAGCGGCTGCGGGTTGTCGTCGTGGAACCCGTACGCGGCGACCGACGACGTGTAGACGAGCCGCTTCACGCTCGGCGCGGCGGCCGCGGCCGAGAACACGTTGCGCGAGCCCTCGAGGTTGATCCGCCGCGACTCCTCGTGCCCGCCCATGATGATGTACGCGAGGTGGACGACGACGTCGGCGCCGTCGACCAGCGAGGCGACTGCGTCGGGGTCGAGCACGTCGCCCTGGCGGTACTCGGTCTTGCGCAGGCCGAGCTCGGCGGGGTCGAACGGGCGCCGCGCCATCCCCAGCACGCGCCCCATCGCGCGGGAGCGGTCGCACGCACGGAGGAACGCGCGGCCGATGTCGCCCGTCGGCCCGGTGACCGCGACGGTGAGCGCCTCAGTCGCGATAGCCCGGCTCCCCGGGAAGCACGACGCGCGCGACCTCGCCCTCGATCAGCACCTGCGGCTCGATCGGCTCCACCTCGCGCCCCTCGGCCCACGCCAGCAGCTCGTCAGCCGAGCCGAACCCCGCGAGCTGCTCGAGCGTCTTGATCGTCGGGAAGACCAGCTCGATCTCGCCCCGCTCGTTCGCGGCGAGCGCCTCCCGCGGAGCGAACCAGCCGAGGTCGACTGTCTCGCCACCGTCCGGCCGCGGCTCGGCGCCGGCGGGGGCTGCGGCGAGGAAGAAGAGCGTGTCGAACCGGATCGTGACCTGCGCAGGTGTGATCCAGCGCGCGAAGTGCACGAGCGCGGACGGGTCGGAGAGCGTCACGCCTGCCTCCTCCTGCACCTCGCGGATGCCGGCCACGCGATGGTCCTCGCCGGCGTCGACCGCGCCGCCCGGGAACACCCACGCGCCGCCCATGAAGCGCGCCTCCAGGTTGCGCCGCACGAGCAGGACCTCGAGCCGATCGCCGCCGCCGCGCAGGAGGATCACGGTCGCCGCCTGGCGCGGCTCGGTCGCCCGGCCGCGGTTGAGCTCCTCCCCGGGACCTGGGCGATCGACCACGGCTTCGAGGGTACCCTCTGGGCCCATGACCACGACCACTGTTCAGAAGTGGATCTGCCAGTCGTGCGGATTCATCTATGACCCGGCCGAGGGCGATCCTGACGGCGGCATCCCGCCGGGAACGGCGTTCGATGACATCCCGAGCGACTGGTTCTGCCCGGTCTGCGGCGCCCGCAAGGTCGACTTCGAGCCGCTCGAGGACTAGGCCGTCTCCGCGACCGAGACAGCACCTTCAGCTTCCGCCGCACCGCCGGTGGCGCGTCGCGCGCTGCCCCCGCTGGAGCTGCTCGTCTTCGCCGTCGGCATCGCGACGCTCGGTGCCGAGATCGCGGCCGCGCGGCTGATGGCGCCGTTCTTCGGCGCGTCGACGATCGTGTGGGCGAACACGATCGCGATCGTGCTCGTCGCGCTCTCGATCGGCTACTGGTTCGGCGGCCGGATGGCAGACCGCCACCCGACCCTGCGTGCCCTGTGCGGGACCGTGCTGGCGGCCTCGGCGCTGCTCGCGGCCGTCCCCTTCGTGGCCGACCCGTTCCTCTCGCTCAGCGTCGAGGCGTTCGACTCCTACTCGGTCGGCGCGTTCGCCGGCTCGCTGTTCGGCGTGCTCGTGCTGGTGGCGGTGCCGGTGCTGATGATGGGCACGGTGTCGCCGTGGGCGATCCGGCTGAAGATGCACGCGGTCGAGGACTCCGGCCAGATGGCCGGCCGCATGTATGCGATCTCGACGGTCGGCTCGCTGCTCGGCACGTTCGCCGCCTCGCTGCTCCTGATCCCGCTGATCGGGACGCAGCGCACGTTCCTGACCTTCGCGCTGATCACTTCGGCGGTCGCCGCGCTCGGGCTGCGCCCGCGCTGGGCGCTCGTTCCGGCCGCGATCGCCGCACTGCTGGTCGTCCCCGTCGGCACGGTCAAGGGCTCCGACGAGGGCGTCGTGATCCACGAGGCCGACACCGAGTACCAGTACGCGCGCGTCGTGGAGATGCCCGACGGCGAGCGCCATCTCGAGCTCAACGAAGGGCTCGCGACGCACTCGGTCTACCGGCCGGACACGGTGCTCACGGACAACGTCTGGGACGGCTACCTGATCGAGCCGTTCTCGGTCCGCTCCGAGCCGCCCGGCCGGATCGCGATCCTCGGCAACGGCGCCGGGACGACGGCGCGCGCGTACGCGGAGTACTTCCCGGACACGCGGATCGACGGCGTCGAGATCGACGGCGAGCTGCACGAGATCGGCAAGCGCTACTTCGGCCTGCGCGAGCGCCCGCAGCTGCACCTCTACACGGAGGACGCGCGACCGTTCCTGCGCCGGATCGACGCCACCTACGACGCGATCTTCGTCGACGCCTACCGCCAGCCCTACATCCCGTTCTACCTCACGACCACCGAGTTCTTCACGCTCGCGCGCGAGAAGCTGAACCCCGGCGGCGTGCTGGTCGTGAACGTCGGCCATCCCGAGGGGTCGGACGAGCTGGAGAAGGTCTTGTCTGCGACGCTCGCGGAGGTCTTCCCGCACGTCGCGCGCGATCCGCTGGAGGACGTCAACACGCTGCTGGTGGCGGCAGAGGAGGAGCCGACGACGGACAACCTGCGCGCCGCGGCCGAGACCCTGCCGGCCGACCTGCAGCCGCTCGCGTTCGAGACGGCGACCCGGCTCGCCCCGCGGCTGCGCGGCGGGGCGGTGTACACCGACGACCACGCGCCGGTCGAGTGGCTGATCGACGCCTCGATCGTGCAGGAGGCGGCGGGCGGGAAGGATTGAAGTGCTCCAGGCGGCGCTCAACGGCGCTCGGCGGCCTGACGAGCACCTCGCGCTGCCGGTCACGCCCGAGCAGTTGGCCGCCGACGCACGGGCGGTCGTGGCGGAGGGCGCGCGGTCGCTGCACTTCCATCCCCGCGACGCGTCCGGCGCGGAGACGCTCGAAGCCGCCGACGTCGCGGCCGCGTTGCGCGCCGTCCGCGCGGCGGCGCCGGGCATCGAGATCTCACTCTCGACCGGCCTGTGGATCGCCGGCGACCGCCGGCTCCACCTGATCGCCGGCTGGACCGAGCTCCCCGAGCTGGTCTCGCTCAACCTGTCCGAGCCGGGCTGGGAGGAGGTCGCCGCCGTCGCGTCCGTGCGCGGAATCGGAATCGAGGCCGGCCTCGCGTCGACGCACGACGCCGAAGCGCTCGTCGCGTCCTCCCTACGCCCGGTGCGCGTGCTTGTCGAGATCGACGACGAGACCATCGACGGCCCCGCCGCCGTGGCGGCCGCGGCCGCGATCGAGGAGGTTCTCGACGGGTTCGAGGCGCCGCGGCTGCACCACGGCATGGGCCCCGCCACGTGGGCGGTCATCGACGCCGCCGTGCCGCTCGGGCACGACGTCCGGGTCGGCCTCGAGGACGTGCTGACGCTGCCCGGCGGCGAGCGCGCGCCGGGCAACTCAGCACTTGTCGCGGCGGCCTACCGCTTGAACGGGTCCTGATCGAGCCACTCGGCCTTGATCAGCACCCACCAGTCGACGGCGAGGCGCTGCAGCACGTACTCGTACGGCAGGTAGCCGTAGCCGCTGTCGCCCCAGCCGGCGCCCCACGAGTTGCGGATGATCAGCGCGCCGCGCGTGGGCGTCGCGGCGCCGCTGTGCTTGATCTCGATCGAGTCGTCGTAGCCGACGGCGGCGACGGCGTGGCCGCCCGCGACCCGGTCGGTGCCGATCGGGAAGGGGATGCGGCCCTTGCCGGCGCCTTGGGCCTGCGAGATCGAGTCGTAGACCGTGAAGCCGAACATCGAGGGAATGCCGGCCGCCAGGTGCTGCTTGATGTTCTGCAGCAGGTCCGTGGGGACCGTGCCGCCCGGGTCGAGCCGGTAGAACTTCTCGGCCTGGTACGCCTGCCCGAGCGCGTAGACGAAGGCCGGCGGCTCGGCGTCGTACTTGTTGACGTCGTACGGCCAGTACTTCTCCGGCGGCACGCCGAACGTGCAGAGCGCGCCCATCGCGCTGCGCAGCCAGGCGCCGGTGTCGCCGGTCATGCCGAGCAGGTTGCGGGTCGCCTTGTAGACGAACAGGCGCGAGCCGTCGAGGTGCTTGCCGAACGCGCGGCGCTGGTAGTACTCGATGATGGCCACGCCCGCCTGGGCCGTGCAGGAGCCGATTGTCCGCTGGTCCTCGATCGGCGAGCACCACTGGCGCAGATCCTCGCGCGGGTTGAGCTGAGGCGAGTCGGCGCACACCGTCTCGCCGGCGGGAACCGAGTTCAGGACCGCCGCGACCTCGTCGTGGCCGGTCGTGTAGTCGCGGACGTCCGGCAGGTCTCGCATCCAGCCCATCGCGAACGGCACGTCGGCCTCGCGCACGGGCGGGGCGGCGGCGTGGCCGTTGCCGGGTGCGATCTGCTCCTCGTACGGACCGGCCTGCTCGATGGTGGCCTCCATGGCCTCTCCTTGAGTGGTGGGGGATTCCTATCCCTACACCCGCGACGTGTTCCGGCGCAAGGCGCGCGGTCAGGCGGCGCGCGGCAGCTCGTCCACTTGCGCGAGCACCACCGGGCCGCCGGCGCCGGGGCGCACGCCGGCCCGCAGTGCCGCGCGGGCGAGCACCCGGGCCGCTTCGCGCAGCTC
>JBKOYW010000415.1:0-5989 GCA_046744275.1 Actinomycetota bacterium | reverse complement strand
GAAAAGGCGCTCGTCCACCACTAGCCGCAAGGGGTACAACATGGGGGCGGTGGCCGCGCGGCCTCCGCCCCCATGGCGTCTTGAACGGAGAGGAGAAACGGGATGGCTGAAGCGACGCTCGAGTCCCAGCTCGAGGAGCTGCTCGACCAGGACACCTTCTCGCCGTCGAGCGAGTTCGCCCAGCACGCGGTCATCTCCGACACCGGGATCCACGACAAGGCGAGCAGTGACCCGGAGGGGTTCTGGGCCGAGCAGGCCGGCGCACTCGACTGGGCGCAGAAATGGGACCAGGTGCTCGACTGGTCGAACCCGCCGTTCGCGAAGTGGTTCGTGGGCGGCAAGCTCAACGTGTCCTACAACTGCGTCGACCGCCACGTGGAGGCCGGCAACGGCGACCGCATCGCGTTCCACTGGCGGGGCGAGGAGGGCGAGGAGCGCGACGTCACGTACGCCGACCTGCTCCGCGACGTCCAGCGCTGTGCCAACGCGCTCAAGGAGCGCGGGATCGGCCCGGGCGACGTGGTCGGGATCTACCTGCCGATGATCCCCGAGGTCGCGGTGGCGATGCTCGCCTGCGCGCGCATCGGGGCGCCGCACAACGTCGTCTTCGGCGGCTTCTCGCCGGAGTCGGTAAAGGAGCGGATGGAGTTCTCCGAGGCGAAGGCGCTGATCACGGTCGACGGTGCGCGGCGCAAGGGCAAGACTGCGCCGATCAAGCAGCAGGTCGACGAGGTGATGGGCGGCCTCGACCACCTCGAGACGATCATCGTCGTGCAGCACACGCAGGCCGAGTGCTCGATGCAGGAGGGCCGCGACTTCTGGTGGCACACCCTGCTGGAGGCGGCGGACGACGAGTGCCCGGCCGAGCCGATGGACGCCGAGCACCCGCTCTACATCCTCTATACGAGCGGCTCGACCGCCAAGCCGAAGGGCATCCTGCACACCACCGGCGGCTACCTCACGCAGGTGGCCTGGACCCACCGCAACGTGTTCGACCTCAAGCCGGACGAGGACGTCTTCTGGTGCTCGGCCGACGTCGGCTGGGTGACCGGGCACTCCTACATCGTCTACGGGCCGCTGGCCAACGGCTGCACGTCGGTGATGTACGAGGGCGCGCCCGACTACCCGGACAAGGACATCTGGTGGGAGCTGATCGAGCGCTACAAGGTCACGCTCTTCTACACGGCGCCGACCGCGATCCGGGCGTGCATCAAGTGGGGCGCCGAGTACCCGGGCAAGCACGACCTGTCCTCGCTGCGGCTGCTCGGCACGGTCGGCGAGCCGATCAACCCGAAGGCGTGGCTCTGGTACCACAAGGTGATCGGCGCCGAGCGCTGCCCGATCGTCGACACGTGGTGGCAGACCGAGACCGGCGCGATCATGATCACCACGCTGCCGGGGATCCAGGACACCAAACCGGGCAGCGCGGGCCGTCCGCTGCCGGGGATCGAGGCGGCGGTCGTCACGCAGGACGGCGAGGACGCCGGCACCGAGCAGGGCTACCTGACCCTGCGCAAGCCGTGGCCGGCGATGCTGCGGACGCTCTACAGGGAGGAGGAGCGCTTTGTCGAGACCTACTGGTCCAAGTACGGCAAGGACGTCTACTTCGTGGGCGACGCGGCACGGCGCGACGAGGACGGCTACTTCTGGATCATCGGGCGCGTCGACGACGTCATCAACGTGTCCGGCCACCGGCTCTCGACGGCCGAGGTGGAGTCGGCGATCGTCTCGCACGAGCGGGTCGCCGAGGCGGCGGTCATCGGCCAGCAGGACGAGGACACCGGCCAGGCCATCACCGCGTTCGTGACGCTGTCCGGCACGGGCGACGGCGACGACGAGCTGGTCGGCGACATCCGCGAGCACGTCGCCAAGCGGATCGGCAAGCTGGCGCGGCCGAAGCGCATCATCTGGGCCGACGACCTGCCCAAGACGCGCTCGGGCAAGATCATGCGCCGCCTGCTGCGCGACATCGCCGAGGGCCGCGAGCTCGGCGACGTGACGACCCTGCGCGACCCGGACGTCATGTCGCAGCTCGAGGACAAGATCAAAGAACGCGGCGACGAGGAGTGAGACTGCACTGGGAGGACACCGGCGGCGACGGGCCGCCGGTGCTCTTGGTCATGGGACTGGGGATGAACGCCACCGGCTGGTGGCGGACCGTCCCGGTGCTCGTCGAGGCCGGCCTGCGCGTGCTGAGCTTCGACAACCGCGGCGTCGGGCGGTCGGAGCGGGTGCCGGGGCCCTACACCGCGGCCGAGATGGCCGACGACGCGGCGTCGGTGCTCGACGCCGCGGGGATCGACGCCGCGCACGTCTACGGCATCTCGCTCGGCGGCATGATCGCCCAGGAGCTGGCGCTGCGGCACCCGTCGCGCGTGCGCTCGCTCGTGCTGGGCGCGACGACGGGCGGCGGCGACATGCTCGTGCCGGCCGACGAGTCCGTCAACGCGTTCGTGCGACTGCGGGCGCAGATGACGGCCGAGCACGCGGTCTGGGCCTCGGTGCCGATCAACTACGCGGCGCGCACGCGGGCGGAGGGCGGCGACCGGATCGCGCAGGACATCGTGCAGCGCCTGCGGTTCCCGGTCGAGGCCGAGTACTACACCGCGCAGCTCGCCGCCGCGCACGGCCACGCGGCGACTGTTACCGGGATCCGGGCGCCGACGCTCGTCGTCCATGGCACCGAGGACGTGCTGATCGTGCCCGAGAACGGCGAGCGGCTGGCCGCCGCGATCCCGGGCGCCGAGCTCTCGATGTGGCCGGGCGCCGCGCACCTGTACTTCACCGACGAGCCGGAGATCGACCGCGCCGTCGCGCGCTGGCTCACCGAGCGGTCCAGCCCTGGTCCATCGAGACCGCTGAGCCCGTGAAGGCGCGGCCCGCCGGGCCGAGCAGGAAAGCCACCGTCTCGGCGACCTCGTCCGGCTCGATCAGCCGCTTGACGGCGTGCGGGGCGAGGATGACCTCCTCCAGCACGCGCTCCTCCGGCATCCCGTGTGCCTGCGCCTGGGCCGCCACCTGGCTCTCCACGAGCGGCGTGCGCACGTAGCCCGGGCACACGGCGACGGCCGTGATGCCGTCGCCGGCGCCCTCGAGCGCGAGCGTCTTCACCAGGCCGATCAGGCCGTGCTTGGCGGACACGTAGGCGCTCTTGAACGGCGAGGCGACGAGCCCGTGGACGGAGGCGATCGCCACGATGCGCCCGTCGCCCGAGTCGCGCAGCGCCGGCCAGGCGGCGCGGGCGAGCAGGAACGGGCTCGTGAGCAGCAGCGCGATCATCGCGTCCCAGCGGTCCTCGGGGAACTCGTCGACCGGGGCGACGTGCTGGAAGCCGGCGTTGGGGATCACGGTGTCGAGCCGGCCGAAGCGCTCGAGCGCGGCGGCGACGGCGTCGTGGTTGCCCTCACGGGTCGTCAGGTCGGTCGCGAACGGCACGCCCGGGCCGCTCGCGTCAGGTGCCAGGTCGACGGCCAGCACCCGCGCGCCGTCGCGCTCCAGGCGCTCGGCGATCGCGCGCCCGATGCCGCTCGCCGCGCCTGTCACCACCGCCGCCCGGTCCATCCGCGTCAGTCTTCCAGCTCCGCGAAGGCGCGGCGGACCGGCAGCGGCGCGATGCCACTGGCCACAAGGTGCGTGCCGCTCTCGTCCTCGTCGAGGTCGATCGTGATCCGCTCGTGGTCCTTGTAGAGCAGCGCGAAGAGTCCGAACGGGAACAGGAAGACCGCCACGAGGATCGTCCAAACCGGCCGCGTCTCGCGCTCGAACCGCAGCCGCCGGTCCCACCGCTGCGTGAGGTCGTAGCCCCAGCGCTCCATCGGCGGGACGACGAAGGTCATCAGCTCGCGCATCGTGATCCGCGCGTCGGCGGGCGAGTGCCAGCGGTTCGTGAAACCGTACCTCCCGGGCATCATCGGGCGGCTGCGACGCCGCGCCTCGGGCGGTTCCGGCTGGACCGCGAGGCGCGGGAGGTCGACCTGCAGCTCGGCGAGCTCGCTCAGCATCTTCGCCGCGTACGCCTTCTCGACGCGCTCGTCGAGCTCGTCGACGTCCAGGCGGCCGGCGGCGGCATGGCGCCTCAGGGCGTCGACGGCGGCCTCGCGATCCGCGTCAGATGCTCGGAGGTCGGGCACCCCCTCAGTATCGTCAGCCCTGGACGTCGAGGAGGAGATCGATGACGCTGGAGATCGGGTCATACGAGGAAGCCGTCGCGGCGCACGAGTGGCGTGTCCCCGAGCGCTACAACATCGCCGTCGACTGCTGCGACAAGCACCCGGCCGACAAGCTCGCGATGATCCACGAGGACTTCGAGGGCACGGTGCGGGAGATCCACTGGGGCGAGCTCCAGGAGTGGTCGAACCGCTTCGCGAACGTGCTACGCGCCCACGGTGTACAGAAGGGCGACCGCGTCGCCATGTTGCTGCCGCCCACCCCGGAGACCGCCGCCGCCTTCTTCGGAACGTACAAGGCGGGCGCGATCCTGCTCTCGATGTCGGTGCTGTACGGCGACGAGGGCATCCGCCACCGCATCAGCGACTCCGAGCCCAAGGTGCTGCTCACCAACGAGGCCAACGCGGGCCGCGCGCAGGCCGAGCAGGTGCTGATCCTGAACGAGGAGCTGCTGGCGGGCGGCGACCCCTCGTTCGAGGTCGAGGACACGCTCGCCGACGACCCGGCGCAGCTCTACTACTCCTCGGGCACCACCGGCCTCGCCAAGGGGATCCTCCACGCCCACCGCTACGTGCTGGCGCACGAGGAGTTCATCTACTGCCACGAGGTGCAGGACGGCGAGCGCTTCCACGGCATGGGCGAGTGGGCGTGGGCGGCCGGCATCGCGCCGCTGCTCGGGCCCTGGCGGTTCGGCGCGGTGCAGCTCGTGTACCAGCGGCAGGGCGGGTTCGATCCCCACAAGCAGCTGGATTTCCTGTCGCGCCACGAGGCATCCAACGTGTTCACGACGCCGACCGCGATGCGCTCGATGATGTCGATCTCCGACGCCGGCACCCGCTACCCGCAGAAGTTCCGGCGCGTGTGCTCGGCGGGCGAGCCCCTGAATCCCGAGGCGATCCGCTGGTTCCGCGAGCAGTACGGGCTCACGGTGCTCGACTACTACGGCCTCACCGAGTCCTATCCGCTGGTCGCCAACTACCCGTTCATGGAGGTCCGCGAGGGCTCGATGGGCAAGCCGATGCCGGGCTGGGATGTGCAGATCCTCGACGAGGACGAGCGCCCGGTCCCGCAGGGCGAGCGCGGCGAGATCTGCCTGCGCGCGCGGTCGAACCCGCACTACCCGCTCGGCTACTGGCGCAATGACGAGGCGTCGGAGGAGACGTTCGGCGGCGAGTGGTTCCACTCCAAGGATGCCGCGCGCGTCGACGAGGACGGCTACGTCTGGTACGAGGGCCGCGCCGACGACGTCATCATCGCCGCCGGCTACCGGATCGGCCCGTTCGAGGTCGAGTCCGTGTGCCTCGAGCACGAGGCGGTGGCCGAGGCGGCGGCGGTCGCGTCGCCCGACGAGCGGCGCGGCAACGTGGTCAAGGCGTTCATCGTGCTCGCCGCCGGGCACGAGGGGTCCGACGAGCTGGTCGAGGACATCCAGCGGTTCGTGCGTGAGCGGCTGTCCGCGTACGCCTACCCGCGCAGGGTCGAGTTCGTCGACGAGCTGCCGAAGACGCTCACGGGCAAGATCCGGCGGATCGAGCTGCGTCAGAAGGAGATGGAATCGGCGCGGTGACCACATCCGACCGCGGTCCCGACGCGCTGCTGCCGGTCTGGGCGGCGCGGCTGCTCGGCTTCGCCGCGCTGGCGTCGCTGGGCGCGCTCGAGTGGCAGCGGATGGTCGAGGGGCTGAGCTCCGGCCGCGCGCTGCTGTGGGTGGCGGCGGCGACCGCGGCTGCCGCGGCCGTGCTCGCGTGCGTCCGCTTGCCGGCGCGCGTGCGCGGGATCGGCACGGTCGGTGTCGCGGCGGCCGGGCTGCTCGCCGCGGTCG
>JBKOYW010000264.1:0-7892 GCA_046744275.1 Actinomycetota bacterium | reverse complement strand
GTGTTCGGGCGATCTCGACGCTCACGTGCGTCCGGTTGGTCCTTCATGGCGCCTCCGGCCTCTCCGACCCGCAGCTCGCGGAGGCGGTCGCCGCCGGCGTGGCCAAGGTGAACGTCAACGCCGAGCTGAGGCGCGCCTATTTCGCCGCGCTCGATGGGGACGGCGGGGACGACATCCCGCGGCTGCAGACCCGGCTGGTCGCCGCCATGGCCCAGGTGGCCGCCGAGAAGCTCGTCGTCCTGGACGGCCGGCGTGAACACGCGACAACAGTGAGGGAGCAGTGATGCTGCAAGTCGGATGGATCGGTCTGGGCGCGATCGGCGCCCCGATGGCCGCCTGCGTGGCGCGCGCCGGCCACGAGATCACGGCGTTCGACATCGACCCTGGTCGCGCCGAGCAGCTCGCCGGCGACGGCGTGTCGCCCGCCGCGACGATCACCCAGGTCGCCACGGGTGTCGACGTGCTCATCCTGATGGTGGCGACGTCCGATCAGGCCGAGGACGTGCTGTTCGGGGAGGATCCGGCGAGCGCGGCTCTCAAGCCCGGCGCCACCGTGGTCGTCATGGCCACGGTCGGCCCTGAGCCGGTTCAGCGGTGGGCGGACCGACTGGCCTCACGCAACGTGGAGCTCGTGGACGCGCCCGTCTCCGGCGGCGTCGCACGCGCGAGGGCGGGTGACCTGCTCATCATGGTCGGCGGGCACGATGACGCCGTGCGGCGGATCCAGCCGCTGCTACGCGCGATGGGCCGCGCCGCCCCCGTAGTCGGGTCGTACCCGGGAGATGGGCAGAAGGTCAAGCTCGTCAACCAGATGCTCTGCGGCGTGCACATCGCCGTCGCGGCAGAGGCACTCGCCTTCGCCGAGGCCATGGGCCTCGACGCGCGCTCGACCTGGGAGGTCATCCGGGACGGAGCGGCCGCCTCATTCATGCTCGATGACCGCGGCGCTCGCATGGTCGAAGGCACCGACTGCGAGGTCAAGAGCGCGCTCGACATCTTCGTCAAGGACATGGGTCTGGTCGCCGACGCCGCACGCGTCAGCGGCTATACCGCCCCGCTTGCGTCCGCTGCCGAGCAGCTCTACCTCGCTGGCCGGCGCGCCGGGCTCGGCCGCCTCGACGACTCCTCGCTTATCAAGGTCCTCCGCGGCGACTCGCCCTCGCGTCGGCAGGCACTGGCCTGATGACACCGGCGCCAGCCTGCGAGCCGAGATCGCTCCGAGCGCGGCACCGGCTCACGCGCGCTTCGTTTGCATGGAAGCAGGAGCGGCTACTCGAACGCCTTCAGGACGATCCGTGTTGCGCTCTGCTTCAGCGTTGGTTGGTCGTGTTCGCGGGCTCAGCGGCGTCGATGGTGGCCGCCCAGCTTCCGAGGAGCTTGAGCGCCTCCTCAGAGCGAGAGCCGGGCTCGGCGGCGTAGGTGAAGAGCGTCAGGGCGTGGTCTGCGGCGAGGTCGAGCCGGTTGAAGCTCAGGCTGAGCTCGCCGACCACGGGATGGTGGAAGTGCTTGACGGCGGTGTTGTGGAAGCGGACGTTGTGCGCGGCCCAGTGGGTGCGGAACGCCTCGCTCTGCGTTGCGAGCTCGCCGACGAGATCTGAGAGGTCACGGTCATAGGGGTCGCGGCCGGCGGCCGTGCGCAGGATCGCGGCGGTCTCGCGCGCGGCGCGGTCCCAGTCGGCGTAGAACGCCTCGGCGCGCGGATCGAGGAAGACGAACCGTGCGTGGTTGGCCGGCCGGGCGGGCGCGGCGTACAGCTCGGAGAACAGCGCGCGTCCGAGCGCGTTGGCGGCCAGGATGTCGAGGCGGTCGTTGCCCACGTACGCGGCGGCGGCGGTGATCGCGTCGAGGGTCCACTCCACATCCGGTCGGATGCGTTGCTTCGTCTGGCGCCGGCGCGGGCGCGCTGTGGTGGGCCCGGCGGCGCGGGCGAGGTCGAAGAGGTGGGCGCGTTCGGCGTCGTCCAGTTGGAGCGCCCCGGGCGAGGGCGTCCAGCACACCCTCGGATGCGCCGCTCATGTCTCCGCGCTCCAGTCGGGTGTAGTACCGGACGCTGACACCGGCCAGCACGGCGACCTCCTCGCGGCGCAGTCCCGGAACGCGGCGGGCGCCGTAGGTCGACAACCCGGCCTGCTCGGGCGTGACCCGGGCGCGGCGGGAGGTCAGGAACTCACGGATCTCCGCCTTCGTCTCCACGAAAACCAGCGTAGACCCGGCGACGCGCGCTTGGGGGACCCTGCCAGTACCTCTCTCAACAGGGACTCCCACCTTCTCCAGATCCGCGCTTTGCTGGACGCCATGACCACCGAGAAGAAGACCTGGGTCATCACCGGCGCCGGCCGCGGAATGGGCGTCGACATCGCCAGCGAGCTGTCGTCGTCGCTGGCGCTCGACGACGCCGAGACCGCCGCAGCCGCGAGCTGACCGCCCATCCTCTACGACACCCAAGGACACCGACACATGAAGCACATCTCGTTGGGCGGACTCGACGTCTCCCGCATCGGACTCGGCACGATGGCGATGTCCGGCTATTACCTCGACCCGGACAGCAGCGACGCCGAGTCGATCCGCACCATCCAGCGGGCGCTCGACCTGGGCGTCACCCACATCGACACCGCCGAGATCTACGGCCCCTACGCCAACGAGGAATTCGTCGGCCGGGCCCTCAAGGGGCGTCGCGACGATGTCGTGGTGGCGACGAAGTTCGGCTTGGTCTCGCACTCCGGCGGTGGCCCCGGAGTGCTCGACAGCAGCCCGGCGAACATCCGGGCCGCGGTCGAGGGCTCACTGAAGCGGCTGGGGACCGACCGCATCGACCTCTACTACCAGCACCGGGTCGACCCGAGCACGCCCATCGAGGACACCGTCGGCGCCCTGGCCGAGCTGGTGGCCGAGGGAAAGGTCCTGCACATCGGCCTGTCCGAGGCCGGGCCCGAAACGATCCGCCGCGCCCACGCCGTGCACCCGATCGCCGCGCTGCAGACCGAGTACTCCCTGTGGACCCGTGACCCGGAGGCCGAGCTGCTGCCGCTGCTGCGCGAGCTGGGCATCGGCTTCGTGCCCTACTCGCCGCTCGGACACGGCTTCCTCACCGGGAAGATCCGCTCCCCCGAGCAGCTCGCCGACGACGACTGGCGCAAGACCAACCCGCGCTTCACCGAGGGCAACTTCGAGAAGAACCTCCGCATCGTCGACGAGGTCGAGGCCGTCGCTTCCGAGGTCGACGCCACACCGGCGCAGGTCGCGTTGGCCTGGCTGCTCGCACAGGGCGACGACATCGCCCCGATCCCTGGCACCAAGCGCGTCTCCCGCGTGGAGGAGAACACCGCTGCCGACAGCATTGAGCTGAGTGCCGGGCAGATCGAACGGCTCAACGATCTCACCCCGGCCACAGGCGAGCGCCACGACGAGGCGAACATGTCCACCGTCGACGCCTAACCGCGTGTTGGGGTGGCGCGCCTGCCTCCGCCGATACGCCGGCGCATGGCCGTCACCCCGGGACCTCGATTTCGACTACAGCGAGGAAGAGGCGCATGGCAGATGAAGAATTCAGTCGGAGCGGGTTGTCGTAGGCGACCTACACGAGTTGCTGGTCGCCGTCGATGTCGTGGGTCGCACCTGGTGAAAGCCGTGTTGGTCATGAGGTGCACGGCGAGCGCGGCAACGTCGGCGGGTCCGACGACACGGCCGATCGGCAGCGTGGCGCAGAGCTCGTCGCGCCGCGCGTCGAGCTGGTCGCCGAGCAGACGACGGTCTGGCCGAGCAGGGCCGGTTCGCGCTGCGTGACAGCGCCGGTGGTGCTCATGATTCCTCCGGTCATGGCGATCCCGCCCCGACCTGCTCACGCCCGGCGGCGATCTCGGCGCCGAGCGCCTTCAGGGTGTTGAGGTAGATCTCCGAGAAGGTCGGGAAGGGCTGGATCGTGTCGATCAGGACGTCGAGCGGGACGCGGGCGCGGATCGCCAGCGTGGCCTGCTGGAGCCACTCGCCCGCCTCCGGGCCGAGCGCGTAGGCGCCGGTCAGCCGCTCGCCGTCGCTGAGCAGCGCCAGGAACCCGTTGGACTCCGCGTACGCGCGCGTGTACGTGGCGGTCTTCGGGACCCCGACACCGGCACCGTGGCGCTGAAGCGCGCATCGGTCGCGCCGACCGCGCCGGCCTGCGGGTCCGTGTACGTGACCCGCGGGACGGCGTCGTAGTTGGCCTCGCGCGGCTCGCCGAGGATGTTCGCGGCGACGATGCGGCCCTGGTACTTGCCGACATGGGTCAGCGGCCAGATGCCGGTGACGTCGCCGATCGCCCACAGGCGGTCACCGGCGCGCAGCTGCGCGTCGACCGGGATGCCACGGCCGTCGGTCTCGATACCGACCGTCTCGAGGCCGATGTCAGCGACCCGGGGGCGCCGTCCGGTGGCGACGAGCAGGCGGTCGCCGCGCAGCTCGCGACCGTCGCCGAGCTCGAGGACGTAGTCCTCGCCGTCGCGTCGCGCGGCGGCCGCATGCGCTCCGAGGACGAGCTCGATGCCGTCGCGCCGCAGGACCTCGCCGAGCGCCTCGCCGAGCGGCGCGGGCTCACGCGAGAGCAGGTGATCGCCGCTCTCCACGAGGACCGCCTCGCCGCCTAGGCGCCGCACCGCCTGCGCCATCTCCACGCCGACCGGCCCGCCGCCGAGGACGAGCATCCGGCGCGGGACCGCCTTCATGCCGGTCGCCTCGCGGTTGGTCCAGATGCCCTCGAGCTCGCGCAGGCCCGTGATCGGCGGGATGATCGGATCCGCGCCGCATGCGATGACGACGTGCTCGGCCGTGTGGCGCACGCCGTCGACCTCGACCACGCCTGTCCCGGCGAGCCGGCCGCTGCCGCGCAGCAAGTCGATTCCGCTGTCGGCCAGCCAGCGCTCCTGGCCCGCGTCGGAGTACTCGGAGACCATGAAGTCGCGCCAGGCCAGTGCCGCGTCCGCGTCGACCTCCGCGGTCGCGGCCGCGTCGCGCGCGTCGTGCGCCGCCTCGCCCGGCCGCAACAGCGTCTTGGACGGGATGCACGCCCAGTAGGAGCATTCGCCGCCGACCAGCTCACGCTCGACGACGGCGACACGCAGCCCACCTTCGGCCAGCGCGCCGGCGCAGTGCTCTCCGGGCGAGCCGGCGCCCAGCACGATGACGTCGTAGTCGTTGCTCATCGCAACCTCCGCAGTGATGGTTGGAGGGTGATCATCGCGCCTCTGCGGCGCGTACTCGCTCCGGGAACCACTTGTCCCGGCCGTGGAAGGACGAGAGGTCGTCCGCTTCCCAGGCCTCACGCAGCCCGGGAGTGCTCAGGTCCCAGTCGCGGCGGATCTCGCGAGTACTCGGTCGCCTGGACCCGTGGCGACGCGGACCAGGGGGAGTGACCAGGGACTTCCCCGGGCGCGACGAGCGCCGGATCGCGAGACCGTATCGCCATCAAAGCCAACCCACGGAGGTCACCATGAGCACCATCGATATGAGCAGTGAGACCGCAGCCCAGATTCCGGAGACCGGGACCGTCGATTTCAAGCTCGAGGTCGTGATCCTGCCCGTGTCCGACGCCGAGCGCGCCAAGCAGTTCTACGCGTCGCTCGGGTGGCGGGAGGACGCCGACTTCGTCTTCACCGAGGACTTCCGGGTTCTGCAGTTCACGCCGCCCGGCTCGCAGACCTCGATCATCTTCGGCACCGGCGTCACGGCCGCGGTCCCCGGATCGGTCGGGAACCTCCTCCTCGCCGTGGACGACATCGAAGCGGCTCGCGCCGAGCTGATCGAGCGCGGCGTCGACGTCTCCGAGGTCTTCCACGGCGTGGCGTTCAGCGCGGATGGCCAGCGCCGCCTGCCCGGCCCCGATCCCGAGCGCAAGTCCTACAGCTCGTACGCGTCGTTCAGCGACCCCGACGGCAACGAATGGCTGCTGCAGGAGGTCACCTCCCGTCTGCCCGGCCGGGTTGACGAGACGGGCGTCCCCACGCTGGCCGAGCTGCTGCTCGAGACGGCCAAGCATCACGACCGCTTCGAGAAGGCCGCCCCGGCCCACGACTGGTGGGACTGGTACGCGCCCTACCTCGACGCGCGCCAGCACGGGAGCACCTCGGAGCAGGCCACCGCGGCCGCCGACCGCTACATGAAGGAGGTCCACGGTGTGGTGGTCTCCTGATGGGGTCACGGCCCTGATAGGGCTCGACGGGCGCGCGAGCCGCTCGCTCCAGCGCCGATAGCACGCACGGATGATTGGGGCCCCGCCGGGCGGCGGGGCCCCACTTGTGCCGTCTCAGACGGGCACGGCCGCCAGGCCGACGTCCCGCAGCGCCGTGCGGAGCTGCCTGCGCGAGCTGATCCCGAGCTTGGTGAACACCTTGCGCAGGTGCCACTCGACCGTGCGGGGGCTGAGGAACAGCTGAGCGCCGATCTCGGGGTTCGTGTTCCCGTCGGCTGCAAGCCTCGCGATCTGGCCTTCCTGCGGGGTCAGGTCGTCGAGCGTCTCGACGCTGCGCTTGCGGACGGTCTCGCCGGTGGCCAGCAGCTCGCGGCGGGCGCGCTCGGCGAACGCCTCCATGCCGATGTCCGCGAGCATCTCGTGCGCGATGCGCAGCTGCTCGCGGGCGTCGACGCGGCGGTTCTCGCGGCGCAGCCATTCGCCGAACACCAGGTGCGTGCGGGCGAGCAACACGCGGATGCGGGTGCGGCCAAGCCGTTCGATCGCCTCGCGGTAGAGCCGCTCGGCGGTCTCCCCGTCGCTGAGCATCGCCCGGCAGCGGGCGAGGAACCCGAGCGCCCAGTCCGTGCCGTTGGCCTCGGCGATCTCCGTCAGCCGCTCGAGCGGCCCGGCGGCGCGCTCGGGCTTGCCGCTGCGGACGGCGGCCTCGATGAGATCGGACAGCAACCACATCGGGGTGCCGAGCCCGTGCGGGTCCTCGGCGGCGCGCTCGGCGGCGGTGAGGGCGTCGTCGTAGCGGCCGAGGCCGTTGTAGCGGACGGCGTTGCCCCAGTCGCTGGCGACCAGCCAGAGGCCCTCGCCACGGCGCAGCACGTCCTGCCGGCGGGCCTCGGTCAACGCCAGGGCCTCGGCCTCCTGGCCGCGCCAGTTGGCCAGCGCGATGACACCACGCAGGGTGAGGTGGCTGCCTGTCGCCTGCACGACGGCGTCGGCCTCGGCAGCCAGCGACATGGCCACCGCGATCCGGCCGGAGAAGAGGTCGGCGTGGATCCGGTCGTCCAGGGCGACGGGCAGCAGCGAGAGTGCGCCGGCCCGGCGGGCAAGCTGCACCTGTCGGGCGGTGAGCTCGTCCCAGGCCTCGTCGTCGCCGAGGGCCCGGGCGATGTGGCAGGCCAGCCAGAGCCAGCGCAGCTCCTCCTCCTCGGAGAGCGGCTCGTCCCGGAACGCGCGCAGCGCCACCTTCAGCGCCGGCGCCCCGGCGGCGTAGCCCTCGGACATCAGCAAGGCGAGCCCGTCAAGCAGCCGATCGCACGCGCGTGCCGACTGGCGAGGAGACGGTCCCCAGTCGGCGGCGAGGACCGCCGCTGCGACCTCGCGCGCATCGCCGCCGCGTACGAGGCGGTCGGCGGAGAGCGCCGCGGCGAACGCGTCGAGGTACGTCTCGCGCGCGAGCGTCGCATCCAGCGGTTCCAGCCGCTTGGCCGCGTCGAGCAGCAGGGGAGGGGCGTCGCGGCCGCGCGTCATGGCGAACGTGATCTGCGCGTGCAGCAGCTGCGCACGCGCGCGCTCGAGCTCGTCCAGCGGCCCCGCCTCCGCCATCGCGAGCAGCCGCAGCGCGGCGTCGTGGGCGCCGGCCTGGTGCTTGCCCTGTGCGGCGGCCAGCGCACGCCGGGCCCGGCGCGTCGCGTCGGGCGTCAGCTCGGCGGCGCGCTCGTGGAACGCGGCGCCGGCC
>JBKOYW010000363.1:0-11410 GCA_046744275.1 Actinomycetota bacterium | reverse complement strand
GCCCAAGATCGTCGCCGAACTCGGCGAGTGGCTGAGCGAGCCTCGCCGGAACACCGAGATCCACGAGTACGTGGCG
This sequence comes from Actinomycetota bacterium, assembly GCA_046744275.1. Classification (GTDB taxonomy): domain Bacteria; phylum Actinomycetota; class Thermoleophilia; order Solirubrobacterales; family Solirubrobacteraceae; genus DASSUW01. The sequence continues at coordinate 11,334 of JBKOYW010000363.1, read as the reverse complement.
CGCTACGACGGCGTGCCGAACGACCCGTACTCGCCGGTGCTGCTCGCGCGGACGCTGCTGCCGCTGGTGCAGCTCCCGCCCGCTGGCTTCTATGACGACACGCGGCGGACAACGCTCTTCGTCAAGGACCCGCGCCCGCTGCCCGACCCGGTCGATGCGGCCGCGCTCGTCCTGCGCCGCTACCTCGCGGCCTTCGGCCCCGCCCAGCGGCGCGACGTGGCCGCGTGGGGCGGCGTCACGCAGAGCGACTTCACGGCCGCCTGGGAGCGCCTGGAGACGGTCTCGTACCGCGACGAGGAGGGCCGCGAGCTCCTCGACCTGCCCGACCAGCCGCTCCCGCCGGCGTCAACCAAGCTGCCGCCGCGCTTCCTCTCCCACTGGGACCAGCCGCTGCTCGCGTACGCCGACCGAGAGCGGATCATGCCGCCCGAGGTGGCGCCGCTGAAGCTGACGCTCAGCGGCTCCCCGACCGTCACCGTCGACGGGCGCGTGGCGGCGAGCTGGGAGCTGCAGCGCGAGGGCGACGCGGTGCGGCTCGCGATCACGCCGCACGTCGAGGTCCGGCGCGCCGCGCGCGCCGAGATCCGCGCCGAGGCCGAGCGGACGGCGCGGTTCTGCGAGCCGGACGCCAGCCACTACGAGATCGTCGGAATCTAGGCCGCGGCCAACGCCGCCTCGTCGGCCGGACGCAGCACGACGACCTCGCCGGGCGCGTGCTCGAGCAGCCATGCGACGTCGGCTGCGCTCAGGCCGTCCGTGTGCGCCGTGCCGGCCGCGACCACGATCCGGTCGTAGCGCTCGGCCGCCACCAGCTGGCGCAGGGCGTGGCGCACGGTGCGGCCCGGCCCGATCCGGCCGTCGATGGGGATGCCCGCGGCGGCTGCGCGCTGCTCGATGGCCTCCTGAAGCTCGAAGGCGCGACCGCAGTCGCGCGGGATCGGCGCGTCGAGCGACAGCGTCATCGGCACCGGGACGAGGTAGACGGGCACGAGCGTGGCGTGCTCGACCCTGGCGATTCGGAGCGCTGCGTCGAGCGCCGAGATCGAGAGCTGCGTGCCGAGGTACGGGAAGAGGATCCGCCGGGCCGGCGGCTCCTCCTCTTCCCCGCGCCGGCTGCGCACGATCAGCAGCGCAAGCGCGGCGCCGGCGACGAGCCCCACGACCAGGACGAGTGCGTGGCTCAGGCTCACAACGACCTCCGCTTGGACCGGTCCGCGACGATCCGCACGTCGACGCCCGGGAGCGCGCGCAGGAGCCGATCGGTGAGCGGCTCCTCGAGCCGCCGCAGGCCGCGGCGAGGCGACGGCGTCCCGATCAGCACGTATGTGGTGTTCCGCTCGGCGGCGACGCGGGCGGCGACGGCCGGCACGTCGTCCCCCTCCTCGACGATCACCTGCGCCCCGAGCAGCGACCCGAGCCGGCGGAACGCCTCGATCTGCTCGCGCTCCTGCTCGGACGGCTCCTTCGCGAGCACGATGAGCACGTCGAGCTCTGCGCCCAGCCGCTGCGCGGAGCGCCATGCGCGACGGATGATCCGCTGCGACGCGGGTTGCGGCGTCACGAGCGCCAGCAGCCGCTCGCCGACGGCGACGGGCGCCGCCTTGTCCATCAGGCGGTCCTCCCGTGCGGATACGACCTCCCCTTTGCGCCGCCGTGCCTCGACGTCCTCGGCCACCTGACGCAGCGCGACCTCGCGCAGCGCCTCGAGGTTCTCGACGCGGAAGAAGCCGTTGAGCGCCGCCGGCACGCGCGCCGCGGGGTAGACCTTGCCGGCCCGCAGCCGCTCGATCAGGTCGGGAGGCGTCAGGTCGACGAGCACGATCTCGTCGGCGTCCGACAGCATCGAGTCGGGGAGCGTCTCGCGCACCCGCACGCCGGTCAGCTCCGCCACCTGGTCATTGAGCGACTCGAGATGCTGGACGTTGACGGTCGAGTACACGTCGATTCCCGCGTCGAGCACGTCGCCGACGTCCTCGTATCGCTTGGCGTGCTCGAGGCCAGGCGCGTTGGTGTGCGCGAGCTCGTCGATCAGGACGAGCTCAGGCCGGCGCGCGACGATCGACGGCAGGTCCATCTCCTCGAACGGCATGTCCTTGTACGTGACGTGCCGGCGCGGCACCTGCGGCATTCCCTCGGCCTGCGCCTCGGTCTGCTCGCGGCCGTGCGGCTCCAGGTAGCCGATCACGACGTCACGTCCCGCCTCGAGCTCCGCGCGCCCCTCCTGGAGCATGCGGAACGTCTTGCCGACGCCGGCGGCCATGCCGAGGAACACCTTGAGACGGCCGGTCACGCTCCGAGGACATTGTGGACGACGAGGTCGATCAGCTTGATCCCGATGAACGGCGCGATCAGCCCGCCGAGGCCGTAGATCAGGAGGTTGCGGCGCAGCAGCTCGGTCGCCCCGACCGGGCGGTAGCGGACGCCGCGCAGGGCGAGCGGGACCAGCAGCGGGATGACGAGCGCGTTGAAGACGATCGCCGAGACGATCGCCGAGCGCGGCGTGCCGAGGTCCATGACGTTGAGGTCGGCGAGCGCGCCGCCGTAGGTGGCGGCGAAGATCGCGGGCAGGATCGCGAAGTACTTGGCGACGTCGTTGGCGATCGAGAAGGTGGTCAGCGCGCCGCGCGTGATCAGCAGCTGCTTTCCGACCTCGACGATCTCGATCAGCTTCGTCGGATTGGAGTCGAGGTCGACCATGTTGCCGGCCTCGCGCGCGGCCTGGGTGCCGGTGTTCATCGCCACGCCGACGTCGGCCTGCGCGAGCGCCGGCGCGTCGTTGGTGCCGTCCCCGGTCATCGCCACGAGCCGGCCCTCGGCCTGGTGCGAGCGGATCAGCTCCATCTTGGCCTCCGGCGTCGCCTCGGCCAGGAAGTCGTCGACCCCGGACTCCTCCGCGATCTTCGCCGCGGTGAGCCGGTTGTCGCCGGTGACCATGACCGTGCGAATGCCCATCCGGCGCAGGCGCTCGAAGCGCTCGCGCATGCCCTCCTTGACGACGTCCCTGAGCTCGATGACGCCGAGCACCTGAGCGTCGCGGGCGACCGCCAGCGGCGTCGAGCCCAGCCGCGAGACGCGGTCCAGCTCAGCTGCGAGCGCAGGCGGCGCCTGGCCGCCCTCCTCGGCGACCCAGCGCAGGATCGCGTCACCGGCGCCCTTGCGCAGGCGCGTGCCGTTGAGGTCGACGCCGCTCATCCGCGTCTGCGCCGTGAACGGGACGAACCGCGCATGCTGCGGCTCGAGCTCGTGCTCGCGCAGCCCGTACTGCTTCGCGAGCACGACGATCGAGCGGCCCTCGGGCGTCTCGTCGGCCAGCGACGCGTACTGCGCCGCCTCGGCGAGCTCCGCCTCCTGCACCCCGGGCATCGGGATGAAGGCGGCGGCCTGGCGGTTGCCGAGCGTGATCGTGCCGGTCTTGTCGAGCAGCAACACGTCGACGTCGCCGGACGCCTCGACGGCGCGACCCGACAGCGCGAGCACGTTGCGGCGCACGAGCCGGTCCATGCCGGCGATCCCGATCGCGCTCAGCAGCGCGCCGATCGTGGTCGGGATCAGCGCCACCAGCAGTGCGATCAGGACCGTGATCGAGATGTCGGTGCCGGCGAACTCGGCGAACGGCTTGAGCGTCACCACGACGGCCAGGAACACGATCGTCAGGCCGGCGAGCAGGATCGACAGCGCGATCTCGTTCGGCGTCTTGCGCCGTTCGGCGCCCTCGACGAGCGCGATCATGCGGTCGAGAAACGACTGGCCGGGCTCCTGCGTGATCTCGACCACGATGTGGTCGGACAGGACGCGCGTGCCGCCGGTGACCGCGCTGCGGTCGCCACCGGACTCGCGGATGACCGGCGCGGACTCGCCGGTGATGGCCGACTCGTCGACCGACGCGATGCCCTGGATCACGGTGCCGTCGCCGGGGATCACCTCGCCGGCTTCGACGATGACGACGTCACCTCGCACGAGCTCGTTGGCAGGCTTCGTGCCGCCGTCCTGCAGCTTCGCCACGGTCTGCGTGCGCATCGCGCGCAGCGTGTCGGCCTGCGCCTTGCCGCGGCCCTCCGCGATCGCCTCGGCGAGGTTGCCGAACAGCACGGTCAGCCAGAGCCAGACCGCGACGGTGAACGTGAACCAGCCCGGGTCGTCCGAGCCCACGACCCAGATCACGGTGGTCATGGCGGCGCCCACCTCGACCACGAACATCACCGGGTTGCGAGCCATGAGTCGCGGATCGAGCTTGCGCAGGGCGGCGCGCCACACGCGGCGATCGATGGTCATCGCAGCGCCTCCAGCGCATCGTTCAGCTTCACGACGTTGACGGACTTCGGCCCCCCGAGCCCGAGCAGCGGTCGGCTCGCTGCGTCGTCGACCAGGTCGAGCACGCGATCGAGCGGGAGGCCGCGCTCGGCGGCGACGCGGTTGGCCTGGATGCGGGCGTTGTCGAACGAGATGTCCGGGTCGACGCCCGAGGCCGAGGTCGTCACCGCGTCGGGCGGGACGTCGGCGGCCGTCAGGCCCGGCGTGAACGGCCGCTCGCGCTTCAGGTACTCGCGCAGATACCCGCGCAACTGGCGCGCGAGCGCGCGCTGGTTGGGACCCTGGTTGTTGAAGAACGTGGCATCGGGCGCGTATCCGGTGACCGACGGTCGGCTCTGGAACAGGCTCGGGTCCTTCGAGTAGTCGCGGGCGATCAGCGTCGGATCGCCGTCGGCTTTCGTCGGGAACACGACCTGCGCCACGCCGGTCATGGCCAGCGGATAGGCGAGGCCGAACACCAGGGTCAGCGCCACGGCGGCGATTGCGGCTGTTCTCAGCTCACGCATCAGAAGAGCTGGTGGGTCATGCCCTGGACCACCGGTCCGAGCAGGAGGGCGGGGACGAAGGTCAAGAGCGCGACGATCAGGACGATGCCGACGAGGACGACGACGAACGTCGGCGAGTCGGTGCGGAACGTGCCCGCGCCGACCGGCGCGACGCGCTTGCCCGCGAGCGAACCGGCGATCGCGAGCACGGCCAGCAGCGGCAGGAAGCGACCGAACAGCATCGCCAGGCCGCCGAGCACGTTGGCGAACGTGATGCCGAACTGCTCGGCGTGGGCGGGCTGGACGAAACCGGTGTAGCCCGCGAACGCCGAGCCGTTGTTGTTCGCCTGCGACGTGTAGGCGTACAGCGTCTCCGACCAGCCGTTGGGCCCGGAGTCGTAGATCGATCGCTTGCCGGCCTCGGTGGCGATCGCGAGCGCGCTCGTGACGAGGACGAGCAGCGGCACGCCGATCGTGCCGAAGACGGTCAGCTTGATCTCGCGCGCCTCGATCTTCTTGCCGAGGAACTCGGGCGTGCGGCCGACCATCAGGCCGGAGAGGAAGACGCCGAGAATCGCGAACATCAGCATCCCGTAGAGGCCCGAGCCGACGCCGCCGAAGATGACCTCGCCCGTCTGCATCTCGGCCATCGGCACGGCGCCACCGAGCGCGGTGAGTGACTCCATGGCCCCGTTGACGGCGCCGGAGGAGGCCGCGGTGGTGACGACGACCCAGAGCGCGGTCGAGGCGATGCCGAACCGCTGCTCCTTCCCCTCCATGTTGAAGCCGCTGACACCGGCGGCCTGCATGGCGGGCGTCGAGTGGCTCTCGGCGATGGCGACCGCGATCACGGCGACCACGAACAGCGAGAGCATCGCTCCGTAGATCGCCCAGCCCTGGCGCCGGTTGCCGACCATGCGGCCGTAGACGGAGGTGAGCGCGGCCGGGATCGCGAGGATCAACACCAGCTCGACGAAGTTCGAGAGCCAGGTCGGGTTCTCGAACGGATGGGCGGAGTTGACGTTGAAGAAGCCGCCGCCGTTGGTGCCGAGCTCCTTGATGACCTCCTGCGAGGCCACCGGGCCGGCGGTCAGCGACTGGACCACGCCCTGCGAGACCAGGAACAGGCCGACGAGCAAAGAGATCGGCAGCAGCACGTAGACGAGCGTCTTTATGACGTCGCTGTAGAAGTTGCCGAGGCTGTGGCCGGAGCGCGACGCCAGCGCCCGGATAAGGGCGATCGCCACCGCGATCCCGACCGCCGCGGAGACGAAGTTCTGGACGGCCAGGCCGGCCATCTGCGAGAAGTTCGACATCGTCGTCTCGCCGGCGTAGTACTGCCAGTTCGTGTTGGTCACGAACGACGCCGTCGTGTTGAACGCGACGTCCCAGGGCGCCGAGTGGAGGTGCTCGGGGTTCCAGGGATGGATCCCCTGCGTGCGCAGGATCAGGTACAGCAGGCCGAAGAAGACGGCGCTGAACACGAGCACGGAGCGCGCATAGGCCTTCCAGTCCTGCTCGCGGCGGCCGCCGAGCGCGTCGATCGATCGCTCGACGAACCCGATCGTCAGCTCGCCGCGGTAGACGCGCGTCATGTAGCCACCGAGCAGTGGCGTGATCGCTGTGAGGATCGCGACGTAGAGCGCGATCTCGATCCAGCCGGCAGCGCTCATCGCACCCGTTCGAGGATCTCGATCAGCAGGAACAGCGCCGCGAACGCCGCGACCGCGATCGCGATCGACGACACGTCCTGGAGCGAGTCCAGGACGGAGGCGAATGGCGCTGCCACGGACATGAGGCTCACGCTAGGTGCGCGCTCATCAAGCGCTCGTGCAGATGCCCCGATCGGGCATCAAGATCGTGTGAAGATCAGTCCGTGAAGCGGTAGCCGACGCCCGGGTCGGTGCGCACGTGCTGCGAGCCGATCTTGCGCCGCAGGTTCGCGATGTGCGTGCGCAGCACGGCCGTGTCGTCGGCGTACTCCGGCCCCCAGACCTCGACCAGCAGGGCGCGGTGCGTGAGCAGCCGGCCGCGGTTGCGCACGAGCGTGCGCAGGAGGTCGAACTCGATCGGCGTCAGGCGGACCTCCTCGCCGTCGACGCGGACGACGCGCGCCGCGAGGTCGACCTCGAGGCCGTCGGCGCGCACTTTCGGCTCGTCGGGCCCGCGACCGACGCGGCGGAGCGCGGCCTGCAGGCGCGCGACCAGCTCGCGCGGGCCGAACGGCTTGGTCACGTAGTCGTCGGCGCCGGCCTCGAGCGCCCGCACCTTCTCGCCCTCCTCCCCCACGGCCGAGAGCACGATGATCGGCATGTCGCTCCACTCGCGCAGCCGACGCGTGACCTCGACCCCGTCGCCGTCGGGCAGCACGAGATCGATGATCGCCGCGTCGGGCGGGCGCACGGACGCACGGTCGAGCGCCTCCTCCGCGGTCTCGGCGGGGATCGCTTCATAGCCGGCCTCGCGCAGCACCACCCGCAGCGCGCGCAGGATCTGCGGCTCGTCGTCGACCACGAGCACGCGGGTCATGCGGGCGTCTCGACGGCGGCCGGCAGCGGGAGGTCGACCACGAACGAGGTGCCCTGCCCGGGCAGCGACTCGACCCGCACGTGCCCGCCGTTGGCCTCGACAAGACCGCGCACGATCGCAAGACCGAGCCCGGAGCCCTGCCCCGCGGCGCCCGGCGCCCGGTAGAACGGCGCGAAGATGCGCTCCTGCTCGGCGAGCGGGATGCCCGGGCCCTGGTCCACGACGCGCATGAGGATGCGGCCGCCGCTCACGCGCGCCCGCACCGACACCGGCTCGTGGTCGCCGTAGCGCAGCGCGTTCTCGATCAGGTTGGCGATCGCGCGGCGGAGCTGGCCGGCGTCGGCCCGGATCAGCGGCAGGTCGGGCGCGATCGCGAGCTTGACGCGCTCCGCAGCACCGGTGTCCTCGACCGCCGCGCGGATCACCTCGTCGAGCGAGCACCAGTCCTCGCGCGGGTCCGCGGTGCCGGCCTGGAGCCGCGAGAGGTCGAGCAGCTGGTCAACAAGCCGCGCCAGCCGGCGGCTCTCGTGCGCGATGGTGTCGGCCAGCTCGAGCCGGTCGGCCGCCTCCAGCGTCGGCGAGGCCAGCGCGTCGCCGGCCGCCACGATCGCGGTCAGCGGCGAGCGCAGGTCGTGCGACACCGATCGCAGCACGGCGGTCTTGATCTCATCGCTGCGGCGCAGCGCGCTCGTCTCGACGACCTCGCGGGTCAGCCGCTCCCGCTCGAGCGCGGCGCGCAACAGCGCGTCCAGCGCCGGCGCGACCCGCTCGCGCGCCACCTCCTCGGCGGCGGCCGGCACGACGAGCGTGCCGAGGTCGCCAAGCGGTACGGCGGCGTGGCGCTCGTCGCCCTCGACGTGCGCCAGCACCACGGCGGCAGAGTCGATCCGGAGCGCGTCGGCGATCCGCTTGGCGGCCGGCGCCAGGGCCGAGCGGGGCTCCGGCGTGCCGAGCAGGAGCCGCGCCAGCTCCGCCGCGAGGTCGGCCTCGCGCCGTCGCCGGTCGGCCTCGGCCGCGCGCGTGCGGGCCAGCTCGGAGAGGCTCGACGCGACGATCGCCGCGACGAGGAACACGATCAACGCGACCCAGTTCTCGGCGTCGGCGATCGTGAAGCGCCCGGTCGGCGGGATGTGGAAGAAGTTGAACGCGAGCGCGGCCGCGAAGCACGTCAGCAGGCCGAGCCGCAGCCCCCAGACCGTCGAGACCAGCAGCACCGCGAGGAGGTAGAGGACGCCGAGCGAGACTTCGGGGGCGATCTCGCTCAGCGGGTACAGCAGCGCCGTGATCAGCGCGACCGAGCCGGCCGCGACGAGCGCGCCGATCAGCGGCCTAGTGCGAGACCCAGGCGTCCTCGTCTCCCAGCATGTCCCGGACGTGCTCGGGCAGCTCGCCGGCCACGACGTCGGCCAGCGTGACCTGCTCGAGCACCGATCGCAGCGAGGCGCGCACCGCGATCCACACGTCCTTCATCGGCTCGGCGACGCCGGTGAAGCCGAGCGTCTCCGGCCGCGCTCCGCTCACGCCGGCGAGCGGCCCGTCGATCGCGCGGATCACGTCGGCGAGCGTGACGCCCGAGGCCGGCCGCGCGAGCCGGTAGCCGCCGTCGGCGCCGCGCCGGCTCTCCACCAGGCCGGCGTGGCGCAGCTGCATGAGGATGTTCTCGAGGAAGCGGAGCGGGATCGCCTGCGCGGTCGCGATCCGCTCCCCCTTGACCGGTTTCTCGTCGGGCGCGGCGGCCAGCTCCAGGGCGGCGCGGATGGCGTAGTCGGTCTTGGCGGAGACGCGCACTCCCGGAGCTTAGTTCAGGCGCTGGCGGGTTCCGGGCGCGCTCCTGTCGGGTCGACGCGGATGTGGACGATCTGGCCCTCGACGAGCTCGAGCAGGTCGGCCTCCGTGCGCGAGAGCTGTGCCGTGAGGATGTCGCCCTCGGGCGGGAGCAGCTCGACGCGCACCTCGAAGCCGAGCCGCACGATCCGCGTCACCACCGCCTGCTCGCTCGCCTCGCCCGCCTCGGTCAGCACCTGCACGTCGTGCGGGCGCACGAGTCGGCCGCCGACGCGCGTGACCGGGCCGACGAACGTCATCACGAACTGGCTTGCGGGCTCGTCGTAGATCTGCGCCGGCGACGCCGACTGCTCGATCCGGCCCTCGTTGACGACCACGATCTGCTCGGCGATCTCCATCGCCTCCTCCTGGTCGTGCGTGACGAAGATCGTCGTCACGTGCACCTCGTCGTGCAGGCGGCGTAGCCACGCGCGCAGCTCCTCGCGGACGCGGGCGTCGAGCGCGCCGAACGGCTCGTCGAGCAGCAGCACACGCGGCTCGACCGCCAGCGCGCGGGCGAGCGCCATGCGCTGGCGCTGGCCGCCGGAGAGCTGCGACGGGTAGCGCTTGCCGAGGTGCGCGAGCCCGACGAGCTCCAGCAGCTCGGCCACCCGGGCCTTGATCTCGGACTTCGGGCGCTTGCGCACGGCCAGCCCGAAGGCGACGTTGTCGGCCACCGTCATGTGCTTGAACGCGGCGTAGTGCTGGAACACGAAGCCGACCTCGCGCGTGCGCGCCGGCCTCGTCGTGACGTCCTGGCCCTCGATCAGCACCTGGCCGCTGTCGGGCACCTCGAGCCCGGCGATGACGCGCAGCAGCGTGCTCTTGCCGCTTCCGGACGGTCCCAGGAGCGCGGTGAGCGAGCCCTCGGGGACGACGACGGTGACGTCGTCGAGCGCGGTGTAGTCGCCGAACTGCTTCGTGATGTGGCGGGCCTCGATGGCCACGTCAGATCCTTCCGTGTCGTCGTTGCAGCAGGGTCATCAGCGCCAGCACGGTGACGCCGAGCAGGGCCAGCACCACGCCGGCGGCGTAGGCCCCGGCGAGGTCCAGCGACTGGAAGCGGTCCTCGACATAGAGCGTGAGCGTCTCGGTGCGCCCCTGGATCTTGCCCGAGACGACGGCGACGGCTCCGAACTCGCCGATCGCGCGCGCCGTCGAGAGGATCACGCCGTACGTCAGGCCCCAGCGGATGGTGGGCAGCGTGATCCGCCAGAAGACCTGCCAGCCGCGGGCGCCGAGCGTGCTCGCCGCCTGCTCCTGGTCGGTGCCCTCCTCCTCCAGCACGGGCAGCACCTCGCGGACCACGAACGGCAGCGAGATGAAGATCGTCGCCAGCACCATGCCGGGCGTCGAGAAGATCACCTCGGTCGACCCGAACCAGCCGTCACGGCCCCAGACGAGGATCAGCGCGAGGCCGACGATCACCGGCGAGACCGCGAACGGGAGGTCGATCAGGACGTCGAGGATGCGCTTGCCGCGGAAGTCGTAGCGGGCGAGCACCCACGCCGTGATCACGCCGAAGATCGCGTTCAGCGGCACGGCGATCAGCGTGATCGTGATCGTCAGGAAGAACGCGTGCTGGGCCGGCGGCGTGGTGACGGCGTCCCAGGCGGCCGCGAAGCCGTCCTCGAACGCGCGGTAGAAGACCATGCCCACCGGGACCACGAGCAAGGCGGCCAGGTAGAAGAGCGCGATCGAGCGCAGCGCGATCCGGCTCATCGCACGATCCCCCGTCTCGCCACGAACGAGATCCCGAGCAGCACCAGGAACGAGACGAACAGCAGCAGCACCGACACGGCGGCCGCGCCGGTCGTGTTGCCGCTCTCGATCTGGCCGTACACGAGCACCGAGGCGACCTCGGTCTTGTACGGCAGGTTGCCGCTGATCAGCACGATCGAGCCGAACTCGCCGACGGCGCGGCCGAACGCGAGGCCGACGCCCGCCAGCATCGCCGGCCGTAGCGCCGGCAGGATGATCCGCCGGAACGTCGTCCACGGCTTCGCGCCGAGCGACTCGGCGGCCTCCTCGGCCTCGCGCTCGAGGCCCATCAGCACGGGCTGCACCGCGCGGACCACGAACGGCAGCGTCACGAACAGCAGCGCGAGCACGACCGCCGCGCGCGTGTAGGCGACGTTGATCCCGACCGGCCCGTTCGGCCCGTAGAGGGCGAGCAGGACCAGGC
>JBKOYW010000147.1:0-3477 GCA_046744275.1 Actinomycetota bacterium | reverse complement strand
GCACAGCGCCCGGCTCCGCCCGCAGCGCCTCTAGGACGCGCGCGCGGCCCGCCGCCGTGCCCGGCGCCCCGGGCAGGCCCGTCAACCGCTGCTCGGCCATCAGCCCGGCCGGCCGACGGCCCGTCCGAGGGCGCGGACGATCAGTGCGGTGGACGTCGCGCCCGGGTCCTGATGGCCGACCGACCGTTCCCCGAGGTACGACGCCCGGCCCTTCCGGGCCTGCATCGGCGTCGTCGCCCGAGCGCCCGCATCCGCGGCGTCGGCCGCCTCCTCGAGCGCGGCCTCGAGCTCCTCGCCCGTCGCCAGGCGCTCGCGCAGCGCTTCGATCGCCGGGCCGAGCGCGTCGACCATCGTCTTGTCCCCCGGCTCGGCGGCGCCCAGCTCGACCACTGCGGCGAGGGCCGCGTCGAGCGCCTGGACGAGACCGGCGCCGTCGACCTCGGGCGCGTCCCCCAGCGCGCGGCCGGCTCGCCGCAGCGCCAAGCCCCACAGCGGCCCGCTGGCGCCGCCGACCGTCGACACCAGCGTCTTGCCGGCCACGATCAGCTGCCGCCCGGGCGGCTCCTCGTCGCCGTCCAGCGCTGCGACGACCGCCCGGAACCCGCGCGTCATGTTCACGCCGTGGTCGCCGTCGCCGATCGCCGAGTCCAGCTGGGTGAGGTGGTCGGCCTCCGCCTCGACGGCGGAGGCGACCTCGCTCATCCAGGTCGTGACGGAGACGGCGGCGCCCACGGTCGGCTGCACTCGCTCACACCCCCCAGCGGAGCGCGGCGGTGTGCACCGGAGCATCCCACAAGGCGGTGAGCTCCTCGTCGAGCTGGAGCAGCGTCAGCGACGCGCCCGCCATCTCGAGCGACGTGATGTACGAGCCCACGAGCCGCCGCGCCGGCACCAGCCCGCGCTCGCGGAGCGCCCGCTCGACCTCGCCGTAGAGCAGGTACAGCTCGATCTGCGGCGTGCCGCCCATCCCGTTGACGAACGGCAGCACCTCGGCGCCCTCGGGGGGCGCGAGGTCGCTCACGACCGCCTCGACCATGAGGTCGGCGATGTGCGCCGCGGTGCCGAGCGCCTCGCGGCGCCGGCCGGGCTCGCCGTGGATGCCGATCCCGACCTCCATCTCTCCCGGGGGCAGATCGAAGATCGGCTGGCCGGCCGCGGGCGGGATGCACGACGACAGCGCGACCCCGAACGAGCGCGACCGCTCGTTCACCCGGCGGGCGATGCCCGCCACCGCCGCGACGTCGTCGCCGCGCTCGGCGGCCGCGCCCGCGATCTTCTCCGCCAGCACGGTGGCGCCCACGCCGCGGCGCCCGGCCGTGTACAGCGAGTCCTGGACGGCCACGTCGTCATCGATCAGTACCGACTCGACGGTGATGCCCTCGTCCTCCGCGTCCTCGGCGGCGAGCTTGAAGTTCATCACGTCGCCCGTGTAGTTCTTGACGATATGGACGACGCCGGCGCCGCCGTCCACCGCCTTCGTGGCGGCCAGCATCTGGTCGGGCACGGGCGACGTGAACACCTCGCCCGGGCACGCGGCGTCGAGCATGCCGAGCCCGACGAAGCCACCGTGCAGGGGCTCGTGCCCGGAGCCGCCGCCCGAGATCAGCGCGACCTTGCCCGCCCGCGGCGCGCCGGCGCGCACCACGATCTGCGCGTCGGCGTCGACCCGCAGGATGTCGCCGTGCGCCGCCGCCAGGCCGGCGAGCGACTCGCGGACGACCGCATCCGGGTCGTTGAGCAGCTTGCGCAGCGTCGGGGTGACCGTGGCCATGAAGCGTCTCCTCTCACTTGGCCGCGAGCACGTCGTCGGGCGTGCTGACGGCGGACTTGATCGGTCGCGCGATGCGGCGCGGCGTGGCGAGGGCGTCGTAGACGAACGCGGCGAGCGCCGAGCCCGCGAGACCGGGCAGCACGTAGACCGGGATCAGCTGGCCCCAATGCGTGACGCCGCCGCCGATGGCGGAGACGAGCTCGGGCCCGAAGGCGCGCGCGGGATTCAGCGAGGCGCCGGTGATCGGGCCGATCACCATGATGATCGCCACGACGGCGCCGCCGATGACGATCCCGGCGTGCTCGTTCGGCGACCGGCTGTCGACGATGCCCAGGATCGCCAGCATCAGCATGAACGTGCCGATGCCCTCGGCGAAGATGGCGGACGCCCACGTGGTGCTCTCCTCGTTGAACGAGGTCTGGCCCATGCCGAGGTCGATGCCGGATTGGGCGAAGACGGCCCAGATCGCGAGAGCGCCGAGCACGGCGCCGACGACCTGTGCGCCCCAGTAGGTCGGGACCTCGCGCCACGGGAATCGCTTGGTGACCGCGAGCGCGAAGGTGACGGCCGGGTTGATGTGGCAGCCCGACACCTTCCCGAGCGCGTAGATCAGCGCCGTGATGATCAGCCCGAAGGCGAACGAGATGCCGAGCAGGTCGGCACCCGTGACTGCGGGCGTGCTGTCGCCCGCCAGGACAAGGGTGGCCACCACCGAGCCGGGACCTACGAGCACGAGCAGGGCGGTGCCGAGCGTCTCGGCGAGCGCACGCTGACCGAGCGAGAACGACTCCATTCTCTCCTCCTCTTTGGGAGAAAGGGGATTCGACAATGTCGAATCGAGTTCCGCAGGAACGTACTCCGCCGACTCGTCGAAGTCAAGCCTCCTGAACGTTCGCGGCGGCCAGGACCTCGCGCGCGATCACCTGAGCGGCGTCCGGCCTCGCGAGGCGGCGCGAGGCGGCCGCCATCCGCATGCGGCGCGTCTCGTCCGCGACCAGCGCGTCGATCTCGTCGCGCAACCGCTCGGGGGTCAGCTCGGCGTCCGGCACCACGGTTGCCGCGCCGGCCTGCTCCATCCAGCGCGCGTTCGCGGCCTGGTGGTTGCCGGACGCGTACGGATACGGGACCAGCAGCGCCGGCAGGCCGTACTGGGCGAGCTCGAAGACCGAGCCGCCGGCGCGGGCGACCGCCAGGTCGGCGGCGGCGAGCGCCGTGCCGAACGGCACGACGTAGTCGCGCAGCAGGTAGTGCGGGCCGGGGGCGGCGAGCGAGTCGAAGTCGCGCCGCCCGGCGACGTGCAGGATGCGATAGGGCGCGCCGGCGAACGCCTGCACAGCCGCCTCGTTGATCGAGCGGGCGCCGAGCGAGCCGCCGAAGACGAGCACGGTCGTCTCGCCCGGCTCGAGGCCGAACTGCGTGCGGGCGCCCTCGCGATCGGTGATCGTCTCCGGCACGGGGCGGCCGGTGAGCAGGTAGCGCTCGCCGTCGCGGCCCTCGATCGGGAACGCCAGGCAGACGCGGCGGGCGCGGGCGGCGAGCATGCGATTGGTCAGCCCGAGGTGCGAGTCCGCCTCCGTCAGCACAAGCGGCGTGCCGCGCAGCACCGCGGCCAGGCCGACCGGCCCGGCGGCGTAGCCGCCGCCGCCCAGCACGGCGTTCGGCCGGTGGCGGCGGAGCAGCCGCGCGGCCGTCCCCAGGGCGGCGAC
>JBKOYW010000498.1:0-8938 GCA_046744275.1 Actinomycetota bacterium | reverse complement strand
CCATGGACCTCGTGCTCGCGGAGCCGTCGATGGTGGGGCGCGACCTCGCGCGGGAGGTGACGGTCGGCGAGCCCCGCATCGAAGGCAAGGGCGGCGGGCTCCGGATCGTCGCGCTCGACACCGGCATCAAGCGCTCGATCGTCCGCAACTTCGTGCAGCGCGGCGTGCAGCTCGAGCTGTACCCCTGCACGACGAGCGCCGAGGAGCTGCTCGCGCGCGATCCCGACGGGTTCTTCCTCGTCCCCGGCCCTGGCGACCCGGCGGCGCTCGACTACGTCGTCGACACCATCCGGTCGCTGCTCGTGCGCAAGCCGGTGTTCGGGATCTGCCTCGGGCACCAGCTGCTCTCGCGCGCGGCCGGGCTGGAGACGTACAAGCTTCCGTTCGGGCACCGCGGTGCCAACCACCCGGTCAAGGACCTCGCCACCGGGCGGATCGCGATCACCTCCCAGAACCACGGGTTCGCGGTCGCGGGGAAGCCCGGGGCGCGGATCGAGTCCGAGCTCGGCGCCGCCGAGCTGACCCACGTCAACCTCTACGACGGCACCGTCGAGGGCTTCCGGCTGCTCGACGTGCCGGCCGCCTGCGTCCAGTACCACCCGGAGGCCGGGCCGGGGCCGAACGACTCGCTCGGGCTGTTCGACTCGTTCGTGCAGGAATTCGATCGTGCCGCGTAGGGACGACCTGCAGCGCATCCTCGTGCTCGGCTCGGGGCCGATCGTCATCGGCCAGGCGGCCGAGTTCGACTACTCCGGGGCGCAGGCCTGCAAGGTCCTGCTCGAGGAGGGCTACGAGGTCGTGCTCGTGAACTCCAACCCGGCGACGATCATGACCGACCCGGAGTTCGCGACCTCCACGTACGTGGAGCCGCTGCTGCCCGGGCCGGTCGCGCAGGTGATCGAGCGCGAACGGCCGGACGCCCTGCTGCCGACCCTCGGCGGTCAGACCGCGCTCAACCTCGCCAAGGCGCTGTACGAGGACGGGACGCTCGAGCGCTTCGGGGTCGAGCTGATCGGCGCCACCTACGACGCGATCTGCCGCGCCGAGGACCGCGAGCTGTTCGACGCGACGATGCGCGCCGCCGGGCTGCGGACCGCGCGCAACACGATCGCCACGTCGTTCGACGAGGCTCGGGTCGCGCTGGAGGCGTTCGGGCTGCCGCTGATCGTCCGGCCCGCGTTCACGCTCGGCGGCCGCGGCGGCGGGATCGCGCGCACGGCGGAGGACTTCGAGCGGATCGTGGCCGGCGGACTCGCGGCGTCGCCGATCGGGCAGGTGCTGATCGACGAGTCCGTCCTCGGCTGGGGCGAGTTCGAGCTCGAGGTCATGCGCGACGGTGCTGACAACGTGGTGATCGTCTGCTCGATCGAGAACGTCGACCCGATGGGCGTCCACACCGGAGACTCGGTGACGGTCGCCCCGCAGCAGACGCTGACCGACCGCCAGTACCAGAAGCTGCGCGACCAGGCGATCGCGGTCATCCGCGCCGTCGGCGTGGAGACGGGCGGCTCGAACGTGCAGTTCGCGGTCAACCCGGCGACCGACGAGGTCGTCGTGATCGAGATGAACCCGCGCGTGTCGCGGTCGTCGGCGCTGGCGTCGAAGGCGACGGGATTCCCGATCGCGAAGATCGCGGCGCGGCTGGCGGTCGGCTACCGGCTCGACGAGATCGACAACGACATCACGAGGCGCACGCCGGCGAGCTTCGAGCCGGTGCTCGACTACGCCGTCGTCAAGTGGCCGCGGTTCGCGTTCGAGAAGTTCCCGGGGGTGGACAGCGGGCTGTCGACGCACATGAAGTCCGTCGGCGAGGTGATGGCGATCGGCCGCACGTTCCGGCAGGCGTTCGCGAAGGCGATGCGCTCGCGCGAGCTGGACGCCCCGCTCGACCTGTCCGGCGATCTGCTTGCCCGCCTCGAATCGCCCTCCGCCGATCGGTACGACCTGATCCTCGAACTGCTGCATCGAGGGGTGAGCGAGGAGGAGATCCGGGCGCGGACCGGAATCGACCTCTGGTTCCTCCGGCAGCTGCGAGGGCTCGGGGACGCGTTCGCCGGCGAGCGGACGTACCGGGCGGTCGACACCTGCGCGGCCGAGTTCGAGGCCGAGACGCCGTACTTCTACTCGGCCTGGGAGCGGCCGCCGGTGCGCGCCGAGATCGAGCGCGGCTCGCGGTCGAGCGTGATGATCCTCGGCTCCGGCCCGAACCGGATCGGGCAGGGGATCGAGTTCGACTACTGCTGCGTGCACGCGGCGATGACCGTGCGCGAGTCGGGCCGCGACGCGGTGATGGTCAACTGCAATCCGGAGACGGTGTCGACCGACTACGACACCTCCGACCGGCTCTACTTCGAGCCGCTCACGCTCGAGGACGTGCTGGCGATCGTCGAGGTCGAGCAGCCGGAGGGCGTGATCGTCCAGTTCGGGGGTCAGACCCCGCTCAAGCTGGCGGCGGGCCTGGAGGCGGCGGGCGTGCCGCTGCTCGGCACCCAGCCGGAGGCGATCGACCTGGCCGAGGACCGCGGGCGCTTCTCGCGCCTGCTCGGCGACCTCGGCCTCAGCGTGCCGCCCTACGCGACCGCGAACTCGGCCGAGGAGGCGCTCGCCGCGGCGCCCGGGATCGGCTGGCCGGTGCTGGTGCGGCCGAGCTACGTGCTCGGTGGGCGGGCGATGGAGATCGTCTACGACCTCGAGATGCTGAGCGACTACCTCGTGCGGGTCGGCGCCAACGGCGACGAGATCTTCCTCGACCGCTTCCTGGAGAACGCGATCGAGGTCGACGTCGACGCGATCTGCGACGGCGAGGACGTCTGGATCGGCGGGGTCATGCAGCATGTCGAGGAGGCCGGGATCCATTCCGGCGACTCCGCGTGCGTGCTGCCGCCGCACTCGCTGGGCTCGGAGATGCTGGGCGAGATCCGGGAGGCGACGCGCCGGATCGCGCTGGCGCTCGGGACCGTGGGCCTGATCAACGTCCAGTACGGGGTGCTCGGCGACGACCTGTACGTGATCGAGGCCAACCCGCGCGCCTCGCGGACCGTGCCGTTCGTGTCGAAGGCGACCGGGCTGCCGCTCGCCAAGCTCGCCTGCCGGGTGATGCTGGGGGAGAAGCTGGCCGCGCTGGGCCTGCCGGACGATCCCGGCGGCGACCACGTGTCGGTCAAGGAGGCGGTGCTCCCGTTCGACCGCTTCGCCGGCGCCGACGCGCTGCTCGGACCGGAGATGCGCTCGACCGGCGAGGTGATGGGCGTGGCCGCCGACTTCCCGGCCGCCTTCGCCAAGGCCCAGGCCGCCGCCGGCGCGCGGCTGCCGAGCGCCGGCACCGTATTCCTGACCGTGACCGATACCGACAAGTCGGCCGTGATGGGGATCGCCGCCCAGCTCCACGACCTCGGCTTCCGGATCGTCGCCACCCGCGGGACGGCGGCGTCGATCTCGCGGATGGGGATCCCGGTCGAGCGGATCAACAAGATCGGCGAGGGCTCGCCGCACGTCGTCGACTGGATCGACGACGGCGAGGTCGACCTCGTGATCAACACGCCCACCGGCACCGCCGCCCGCGCCGACGGCTACGAGATCCGCCGCGCCGCCGTCGCCCGCGGGATCCCGTGCATCACCACGATCGCGGGCGGCTTCGCGGCCAGCCGCGCGATCGCGGCCGCGCGGGCGGGCGATCCGGCCGTCATATCGCTGCAGGAGCTGCACGCGCAGGGGGACGGAAACCCCGCATTGAGAGGGGCGGCATGAGGACGCTCGCCCCTCTCGGCCGCCGCCCTACAAGCGTCGTTGAACGCCGGCAGTACGGGGCGTACACGGTGCTGACCGTGGCCGACCCGCAAGCCCCGCGGCCCGACCCCGGCCAGTTCTACATGCTCACCGCGGCGGAGCGGTGGGGCGGCGGCACCGATGAGCGCCCGTTCCTGCCGCGCGCGTTCAGCGTCATGCGCGCGCACGAGGATCAGACACTCGACTTCCTGCTCGAGGACGTCGGGCCTGGCACCAACCGCCTCGGGGAGCTGGCGGCGGGCGACCAGCTGCTCCTGCTCGGCCCGCTCGGCAAGGGCTTCGCCCGGCCGCGCGACGGCCGCCGGCCGATCCTCGTCGGGGGCGGGGTCGGCATCGCGCCGCTGGCCATCTGGGGCGACTCGCTCGGCGCCTCCGCGCTCACCCTGCTCGGCTTCCGCGACGCCGCGCACGCCGAGGGCGCCGCGCTGATCCCGGGCGCGCGGATCGCGACCGACGACGGCTCGCGCGGCTACCACGGCCTCGTCACCGCGCTGCTCGGCGCCGAGCTCGGCTGCGACCCGCGCGCCGAGGTCTACGCCTGCGGCCCGCCGCCGATGCTCGAGGCGGTTCGCGCGCTGACGGCCGAAGCGGGCGTGCCCGCGCAGCTCGCCATGGAGTCCGGCATGGCGTGCGGCTTCGGCGCGTGCTTCGGCTGTGTCGTCCCCACGCGCCGCGGCTACGTCCGCCTGTGCGTCGACGGCCCGGTCATCGACGCGGGCGAGTTGGACCATGTCTGGCGGCCGGATGCCGCCAGTTCGTCTCAGAACGCGGGGCTGGATGCCCCGCGGAGGTAACTGTTTGTGATCGAGTTCTGCGGCATCCCGCTCGCGCATCCGATCGTCAACGGCTCCGGCACGTTCGACGCGATCGCCGCCCGCCGCGCGTTCGGCGACGCGCTGCTCGAGCGGTTCCCGTTCGCCGCCTTCGTATCGAAGACCGTCACGCTCGCGCCGCGCCAGGGCAACCCGCCGCCGCGGCTGTGGGAGCTGCCCGGCGGCATGATCAACTCGATCGGGCTGCCGAACAAGGGCCTCGAGGGCTACCTCCGCGAGGACCTGCCGCAGCTCGTCGAGCTGCCCGTGCCGCTGATCGTCAACGTCATGGGCTCGACGCGCGAGGACGTCGCGCGGCTCGTCGCCGCCTTCGCCGAGCGCGACGAGGTCTCGGCGATCGAGCTCAACGTCTCGTGCCCGAACGTCAAGACCGGGCTGATCATGGGCGCCGACCCGCTCGAGCTCGCTGCCCTGCTCGACCACGTCCGGCCGCACACCGACAAGCCGCTGATCGTCAAGCTCACGCCCAATTGCGCCTCGCCGGCCGACGTCGCGGCCGCCGCCGAACAGCACGGTGCCGACGCGGTCAGCCTCATCAACACGCTGCGCGGGATGGCGATGGACCCGCACCGGCCGGGCGAGCCGTGGCTCGGCGGCGGCACCGGCGGTGTGTCGGGGCCGGCGGTCCGCGCGATCGCCCTGAGCCAGGTCCGCGACGTGCGCGACGGGGTCGGTCTGCCGATCGTCGGCATGGGGGGGGTCCAATCAGGACAGCACGCAGCCGATCTTCGCCGGTCAGGCGCAGACTTGGTCGCTGTCGGCACTGAATCGTTCCGCGACCCACTGGCCGCGCACCGGATTGCTGACGAACTGTCCAGATCCGAGGAAGCTTTCCCTGCAAACACGGCACGCCGCGAGGACGTCGTGCGGCTTTAGCACAAATCGGCCTCAAAAGCCCTGCAAAGAACCCGGTTACCGTCAACTCCCCTGCATGCGGCTTCACCTCAAGTTGAGGTCGAGGCGAATTCGTGCCCAACGGCTTGTACGACCCAGAAACGGATGTAGACTCGCCGCCCATGCCGCCCGCGACCAAGACGCCCCCTAAGCCCACCGTGGCAGCCCCCGAACGCTCCCTGGTGCAGCGAATGGAGGCCCTTCAGCGGGCAAACGAGATCCGCACGCGGCGTGCGCAGCTCAAGCGTGATCTCAAAGGCGGCCGGCAGAGCATCCACGACCTATTGCTGGAGCCACCCGAGTACGTCGAGACGGCCAAGGTGTTCGACATGCTGCTGGCCGTCCCCAAGTACGGCCGGGTGAAGGTCAACAAGGTCCTGCAGCAGTGCCGGATCTCGCCCTCGAAGACGATCGGGGGCCTCTCGCAGCGCCAGCGCACCGAGCTGGTCAGCATGCTCCGTCGTTAATGAGGCCGGAGGCCGAATTACCTCATCAGAACGTGGGGCTGGAAGCCCCGCCGGGCTGACTTGTCGCGGGTCTTCGTTATCACCGGCCCGTCCGGGGTCGGCAAGGGGACGCTGATCCGCTCGCTGCTCGAGCGCGTGCCCGAGCTCGAGCTGTCGGTCTCCGCCACCACCCGCAAGCCGCGGCTCGGCGAGACCCACGGGGTCGACTACCACTTCCTCGACGACGCCGAGTTCGAGAAGCGCGTCCGCAACGGTGAGTTCGTCGAGCACGCGAGCTACTCCGGCCGCCGCTACGGCACGCTGCGCTCGGACCTCGACCAGCGGCTCGCACGCGGCGTCCCGGTCGTGCTCGAGATCGAGGTACAGGGCGCGCGCCAGGTGGCCGAGACGATGCCCGAGGCCGCGCGCATCTTCATCGCCCCGCCCTCCGACGAGGCGCTGCGGGTACGGCTGATCGGGCGCGGCACGGACTCTCCCGAGGACGTCGAGCGCCGGCTCGCGACCGCCCGCGAGGAGCTGCGCGCGCAGGGAGAGTTCCCGCACGTGGTCTACAACGACCGGCTCGAGGACGCGGTTGAGGCGCTGGAGGAGCTTGTCCGCTCGGCGCTAGCATCTTGTGTGACAAAACCGACGGAGGAACCCTCTTGATCTCACCCCGCGTCGACCGACTGCTGGAGAACGTGGACTCGCCGTATGCCAGCGTGATCGTGGCCGCCAAGCGCGCGCGCCAGATCAACTCGTACTACCACAACCTCGGCGAGGGCACCTTCGAGGAGTTCCCGCCCCCGATGGTGGACACGGGGTCCAAGAACTACCTGACCATTGCGCTCGAGGAAGTCGCGGGCGGCAAGGTCAAGTACCGCTACCGCGGCTGAGCGGACCGGGCCGGCCACCACCATGGCGCGCCTCCTGCTCGGCGTCAGCGGCGGCATCGCCGCCTACAAGGCGATCGAGCTCGCGCGCCTGGCGATCAAGGCAGGGCACGCCGTCCGCGTGATCCAGACCGAGGCGTCGACCCGGTTCGTCGGCACCGCCTCGTTCGCCGGCATCACCGGCGCGCCCGTGCTGGTCACCGAGTGGGAGCCCGACCCGCTGCGCGGCGCCTTCCCGGGCGATCCGGCGCCCGAGCACGCGCCGCTCTCGCACCTCGAGCTGGTCGAGCGCGCCGACGCGTTCCTGATCGCCCCGGCGTCGGCCAACACGATCGCCAAGCTCGCCGCGGGCCAGGCCGACAACCTGCTCACGGCCGCTGCGCTCGCCTGCCGGCGACCGCTGATCGTCGCTCCGGCCATGAACGGGGCGATGTACGAGCACGCCGCGACCCAGGACAACCTCGCGCGGCTCCGCGAGCGCGGCGCGCGCGTGCTGGAGCCCGGCACCGGCTCCCTGGCCTCGCTCGGCGAGTTCGGCATCGGCCGGCTGCCCGAGCCGCCGGAGCTGCTGGCCGCGTTCGAGCATGCCCTGCGCGCCGGCCGCGAGCTCGACGGCCTCCGCGTGCTGGTCACGGCCGGCGGCACCCGCGAGCCGATCGACGCCGTCCGCTACGTCGGCAACCGCTCCTCCGGCCGGATGGGCTACGCGCTGGCCGAGGAGGCGGCGCGCCGCGGCGCCGACGTCACCGTGGTCGCCGCGAACGTCGCGCTGCCGCGCCGGGCGGGCATCGAGTACGTCGACGTCGGGACCGCCGAGGAGCTCGCTCAGGCGTGCGAGCAGCGCATCGACGCGGCCGATCTGCTGCTGATGGCGGCCGCCGTCGCCGACTACCGGCCGGAGGCCCCGTACGCCGGCAAGCTCAAGAAGGAGGCGACCGGTTCGGAACTCGAACTGCGGCTCGTACGTACAACGGACGTGCTCGCGACGCTCGCCGCCCGCCGCCGCCCGGACCAGCTGCTGGTCGGCTTCGCCGCCGAGCACGGCGACGGCGCGCTCGCCAACGCGCGCGAGAAGCTCGAGCGCAAGGGCCTCGACGCGATCGTCGTCAACGACGTCAGCAGTCCCGGCATCGCGTTCGACGCCGCGGACAATGAGGTCACAGTGGTGACCGGGAATTCCGAGGTACATGTGCCCCGGGCCTCGAAGGCCGAGGTCGCCACTGCCATCCTGGACGCGGTCTTGAGCCGACGTTCATCTTCCGACATGAAGGTGCCGCGCTGAATGGAACCCCTGGAGCCCACGCCCGAGGCGGAGCGCAACGCCGTCGGCCCTGAGCGGGTCGATGCCGCGGTATCGGTCGCACGCCGCATCGCCGACAACGTCCGGCGAGCCGTGAAGGTGACCGACGACGTGCTCGAGCACGTGATCGTCTCGCTGCTCGCCGAGGGCCATATCCTCGTCGAGGACTACCCCGGCGTCGGCAAGACCGCGCTGGCGCGCGCGCTGTCCCGTTCGATCGACTGCCAGTTCGCGCGCGTGCAGTGCACCGCCGACCTGCTGCCGGCCGACATCGTGGGCACCAACGTCTACAACCAGCGCGAGACGCGCTTCGAGTTCCGGCCCGGCCCGATCTTCGCGAACATCGTGAT
Organism: Actinomycetota bacterium; assembly: GCA_046744275.1. Lineage (GTDB taxonomy): Bacteria > Actinomycetota > Thermoleophilia > Solirubrobacterales > Solirubrobacteraceae > DASSUW01. Next base: position 436 of record JBKOYW010000498.1, on the reverse strand, counting down.
CGTCGACGAGATCAACCGCGCGTCGCCGAAGACGCAGTCCGGCCTGCTCGAGTGCATGCAGGAGCGCCAGGTCACCGTCGACGCCACGTCGCACGAGCTGGCGCGGCCGTTCATGGTATTCGCGACCCAGAACCCGGTCGAGTACGAGGGCACCTACCCGCTGCCCGAGGCGCAGGTCGACCGCTTCATGGTCCGCGTCTCGCTCGGCTACCCGAACGCCGAGGAGGAGGCCGGCATGCTGGCGGGCCACGAAGCGCGCGACCGCGTGCTCGACCTCGAGGCGGTCGCGGACCGCGCCGAGGTGGTCGACGCCGTCGAGGCCGCGCACGCCGTGCACGCCTCGCGGGCGCTGCGCGACTACATCGTGTCGCTGCTGCGTCACACGCGCGCGGACGGGCGCGTCGAGCTCGGCGCGTCGCCGCGCGCGGGCCTGATG
>JBKOYW010000068.1:0-20931 GCA_046744275.1 Actinomycetota bacterium | reverse complement strand
GGCCCGGGCATTCCTACCACCAGACGGTCGAGTCCAGGTTCTCGATCTCGTCGACGGGCAGCGTGTAGACCCCGGACGACAGGTACTTCCAGCCGTCGTCGCAGACGATGAACACGATGTTGCCCTCGTCCAGCTCGCCGGCGATGCGCACGGCGATCGACGCGATCGCCCCCGACGAGACGCCCGCGAAGATCCCCTCCTCGTCGAGCAGCCGCCGCGTCCAGACGATCGCATCGTGGTTGGTGACGAAGATCTTCCGGTCCAGCAGCGAGAGATCGATGATCGGCGGGATGAAGCCGTCGTCCAGGGAGCGCAGGCCCTGAACCGGCTCGCCCTGCATCGGCTCGGCAGCGACGATCTTCACGCTGTCGCCGAGCTCCTCGCGCAGCCGCCGGCCGGTGCCCATCAGCGTCCCGCCGGTGCCGAGGCCGGCCACGAACGCGGTCACGTCGTCGATCTCCTCGAGGATCTCGGGCGCCGTGCCCTCGTAGTGGGCGCGCGGGTTGGCCTCGTTGCCGTACTGGTACGGCATGTAGTACGACGCGTCCGCCTCGGCCATCTGCAAGGCCAGCTCGACCGCGCCGTTGGAGCCCTTGGCGCCCTCGGAGTAGACGATGTCTGCGCCGTACATCTTCAGCAGCTGGGTGCGCTCGGGCGTCACGTTGTCCGGCATCACGACGCGCAGCGGGTAACCCTTGCGCGAGCAGATCATCGCCAGCGAGATGCCGGTGTTGCCCGACGTCGGCTCGAGGATGGTCTGGCCGGGCGAGATCGCGCCCTGTTCCTCTGCCGACTCGATCAGCGCGCGGGCGACGCGGTCCTTGACTGACCCCGTCGGGTTGTGGGACTCGAGCTTGGCCCAGATGCGGACGCCCGGCTTGGGCGAGAGGCGCTTGAGCTCGACCAGCGGCGTGTTGCCGATCGCCTGCACGATGTCGCCATAGCGCCCACCGCACGGCCGGTTCCCCAGTTGCTGGGCCATGACTTCATTAAGTGTAGTCAGACGGCAACCTGCAGAACCCCCACGCCGCCGCACCGGCTCTCGCCCCCCTCTGCGCGACCACGCTGCGGTCGACGCCGCGGTCGTCGAGCGGCAACGGGTCGAACGGCCCGCTCGCGTAGCCGATCGTCTCGAGCACGGTCCCCGGCGCCAGTGATCGTGCGACGCGCGCCCGCACGGTCCGGATCGCGCCGTCGCGCGGCCTGGCGACGGAGTAGCGAAGCATGCGCGTCGCACGGTCGAAGGTCGCGCCGCGCGGCGGCCGGATGTCCACCAACCCCGGCGGGATCGCGACCTGCACGGCCGCCGGCCCGGGGCCACCCGCGACGAACAGCTCGAGCCGGAGCCGCTGGCCCGCGCGGACGAAGTCGAAGCCGTCGAAGATGCCCATCCCGACCCCCGGCCTCGCCGGTCCCGACGGCCGCGAACCGCGCCGCCGGACCGGCCGCAGCGCCGTCCGGTCGAGCGCCAGCACGTCGATCCCGCGCGAGTGGTCGAGCGCATACACGGTCGAGCCGGTGGGGTCCGTCGGCGCGAACAGCGCTCCCCAGAACAGGCCGGGCCGCGAGACGTAGTAGCCGACCTGGCGCAGCCTCCGCGGCCGCCGCGCGTCGATCAGCCGCACGCCCTGCTCGTAGAAGCCCTGCGCGATCAGGCCGTCCCGCGCGTCGAAGTAGTGGGCCGAGCACAGCACACGAGCCGACGGATCACGCTCGACTCCCCACGAGTCGAGCGGGGTCATCCGCCGGCGGCCGGAGATCCGCCACGTCTGGAGCGTGCCCGCACGCCGGCAGCCGTTGCCGAACGCCTCCTCGGTGATCGCCACCACATCGCGCCGCAGCCGCAGCGAGTTGTGGTGGATGAGGTCGTTCAGTGGCGGGCCTGCACCGCGCCGGTTCGTCCGCCGCACGAGCTGCGGGCGCGCCGGGTTCGAGACGTCGTACGCCGCAGTCCCCTTCGAGCCTGCCACCCACGCGAGCCCCGAGCCGTCGAGCTGCACGTCGTGCGTGCCAAGGCCGCCGGCCGCCTCGCGCGCGGGGAACCGCCCCGCCCGCCGCGGATGCGCCGGATCGCGCAGGTCGACCACCTCGATCCCCCTGGGCGAGCCCGCGAGCCACGCGTAGCGGCACTGCTGGATGCAGCTCGCCGTATGGCCGATGCCATTGTCGCGGGGCCGCCACGTCGTGTACGTGGACAGCGGCCGCGGGTTCGCCGGGTCGCGGACGTCGATGACGTGCAGCACCCCGCGGCCCCCGAACGGGTCGTCGGACACGAGCAGGATGCCGGAGCCGACGTCGACATCCTCGTTCTGCGCGTTCGGCAGGTCGAGCCGGCCGACGCGCACGGGCGCGCGCGGGTCGCTGATGTCGTAGATGCTCACGCCGCCCAGCGACGACACGTAGAGGTGCTGCCCGACGGCCCGCGCCGAGATCACGCCGCGCTCGGGGATCGAGCCGACGAGGCTGACGCCGGGCGACGTCTCGGCGGCGCTCGACACCGCCGGGAACGCGACGAGCGCGGCCACCGCCACCCCGACGAGTCGCCGGATCACGCGGCCTGACCGGTCGCCGCCGACGCGGGATCGGACAGGACGCGGCGCAGCGACAGCGCCGCGGCGCCGCGCACCGCGGCCTCCGGGCCGAGCGTCGACGGCAGCAGGCGCGGGATGCCCCAGTCGGAGGCGAGCACGTGCATGTCGAGCTCGCGCGCGATCGGGGATGCCAGCCACGTGGCGAGCTGGGCGAAGAAGCCGCCGAGCACGACGGCTTGGAAGTTGAGGAGGTTCGCGGCGGAGGCGATCCCGATCCCCAGCCAGCGGCCGGCGTCGCGCAGCGCGGCCAGCGCCTGCTCGTCGCCCATGCGCGCGCGCCCTGCGAGCTCGGCCACCGGCTCTCCGGAGCCCGCCGTGGTGGCCGGCTCGAGCGCGTCGAGCCCGGCCGTCTCGAGCAGCGCCTCCAACCCCGCGAGCGTCTCCAGGCAGCCGCGGCTGCCGCACGCGCACGGGCGCCCGGCCGGATCGATCGTCATGTGCCCGAACTCGCCGCCGAATCCCTGCGCGCCGCGGAAGAGCTCGCCGCGGATGATGATGCCGGCGCCGACGCCGATCTCGCCCGACACGTACAGCACGTCGCTCAGCCCGCGCGCCGTCCCCTCCCACAGCTCGGCGAGGGCGGCCAGGTTCGCCTCGTTGTCGGCGGCGAGCGGGAACGGCGGCCCGGACAGCCGCTCGTGCAGCTCGTCGACGACCGGGACGCCGGTCCAGCCGAGGTTCGGCGCCACCAGCAGCGCGCCGCTCGCCGCGTCGACGAGCCCGGGCAGCGCGACCGTCGCGCCGACCGGCCGCAGGCCCTCGCCGTGCACGGCGTCGAGCGCCGCGCTCGCCAGCGAGCCGAGGCGGTCGAGCACCTTGGACACCTGCACGCGCCGGTTGTCGCGCACGTCGAGGCTGCGGTGGCGCTCAGCGCCCGTGAGATCGAGCGCCCGCACCGCGAGGTAGTCGACGTTGATCTCGAGCCCGAGCGCGACGACGCCGCTGCCCGACAGCTCGACGACCTGGCCGGGCCGCCCGACCGTCCCGCGCTGCTCGAGGCCGCGCTCGACAAGCAGGTCGAGCCCGATCAGCTCGGTGACGAGGCTCGAGACCGTCGTCTTGTTCAGCCCGGTCTCGAGCGCGATCGTCGCGCGCGAGCGCGGGCCGTGCTCCGACACGTGGCGGAGCACGACGCCCAGGTTGTGGCGGCGGACGGCGCGCTGGTTCGCAAGCCCCGGAGCCTCCATTGGCCCACACTATCCGGCCTGGCGGGGGTCAGGCAGCGTCCGGCAGCGGCTCGACCCCGAGAAAGCGCTTCTGCGCCTCGGGGTCGGCGAGCAGCGCCTCGGCGGTCGTCTCGGCCGCGATCGCGCCCGCGACCATCACGAGCTGGCGCGAGGCGAGCGTGGTCGCCACGCCGAGGTTCTGCTCCACCACGAGCAGGCCCATGCCCGCCGCGGCGAGGTCCTTGATCGTCTGGATCAGCGTCTCCACGACGGTCGGCGCGAGCCCCTCGGAGGGCTCGTCCATGATCAGCAGGCGCGGGTTGGTGAGCAGCGCCCGCCCGATCGAGAGCATCTCCTGCTCGCCGCCGGAGAGCGACGTGCCGGAGATGTTCTTTCGCTCGGCCAGGCGAGGGAACAGCTCGTAGACGCGATCGGGTGTCCAGGCCGCCTTGCTCGGCGCGCCCACGATCTGCAGGTGCTCGTCGACGGTCAGCGAGGTGAACAGCCGCCGGCCCTGCGGCACGTAGCCGACGCCGGCCTTGGCGATCTTGTACGCCGGCTTGCCGTGGAGCTCGACGCCGTCGAGCCGCACCGATCCGTCCGAGTGCCCGGTCGCGCCGAGCAGGCCGACGATCGTCTTGCACAGCGTCGACTTGCCCATGCCGTTGCGGCCGATCAGGGCGACGGGCTCGGCGCCCATCGAGAACGTCGCGCCCTGCAGCACGTGGGCGCTGCCGTAGTAGCCGTTGAGGCCTTCGACCTCGAGCAGCGTCTCACTCATGCGAGATCAGCCCGCTCCCGAGATAGAGGTCGTGCACGGTCTGGTTCCCCCGGATCTCGTCCGGCGTGCCCTCCACGATCACCCGGCCGTCGTGCATCATCGTCACCCACTGTGCCACGCGCAGCGCGACGTCCATGTCGTGCTCGATCAGGATCAGGGTGATCGACGGATCGAGCGTGAGCAGCAGCTCGGTCAGCTGCACGCGCTCGGCGCGCGAGAGCCCGGCGGCCGGCTCGTCGAGCATCATCAGCTTCGGTTCGCTCGCCCGTGCCATGCCCACCTCGAGCTGGCGTTGCTCGCCATGCGAGAGGTCCATCACCAGCGAGTCGAGGCGGGCCTGCAAGCCGACCGCCTCGCCCATGGTCCGCGCCTTCTCGCGCAGCTCGTCGTCGGCCTTCGAGGGGGCCATCCGCAGGTGCCCGTCGTGCACGCCGAGCACCGCGAGGTAGAGGTTGTCCTCGACCGACAGGCCGAGGAACAGCCTCGACGTCTGGAACGTGCGCGAGAGCCCCATGCGAGCCCGCTTCCGCGCCGGCGCGCCGGACACGTCGGAGCCGAACAGCTCCACCGTGCCGGCGGTCGGCGGGAACTCGCCCGAGATCAGGTTGAACAGCGTGGTCTTGCCCGCGCCGTTCGGGCCGAGGATCGCCCGGCGCTCGCCGGGCCGGACCTCGAGGTCCACGTCGCGCACGGCGTGGACGCCGCCGAAGCGCCGGCCGACCCCTCTCAGAACGAGGACCGGCTCGGCGCGCTCGACGGATGTCTCGGGTGCTGCCATTGCTTCCTTACTTCGCCGAGAAGTCGACCTCTTCGGCGTTGCCGACCCACGGCGGGGCCTCGCCGGCCACGCACTTCGGGTTCGTGCGGTCCGGAGCCGGCGTCTCCGGCGTGAAGACCCCGTTGAAGGTCTGGTCGACCTGCGGGATCTTGCGGAACGTCTGCACGTCCGGCACGCCGTCGCCGTTGGCGTCCTTGACGATCTTCTTGACGTAGACGTCGCTGATCGCCTGGCGGTTGTCGTCGAGCTTGACGTCGCCCCACGGAGCCTCGTCGCCGCTCAGCGTGACGCCGGCCAGCGCCTCCTGGAGCTTGCTCTGGTCCGAGACGTCGCCGTCGACGGCCTCGAGGCCCTTGATCAGGCCCACCATGTCGAGGTAGTAGCCGTACGTGAACACCGACGGGCCGAGGCCGGCGATCTCGTCGCCGTACGCGGCCTTGAGGTCCTCCGAGTACTTCTGGACCTCAGGCGTGTTGGCGTCGGCCGCCGTCATGGCCGCGGTGGCGCCGCCGACCAGCGACTTGCCGACCTCCTTGAGCACCAGCGGGTCGTCCCAGAAGACGTTGCCCAGCATGCGCTCGGTGTCGACCCGGCCCTTCTGCTCCTGGTACTGCTTGATGAACGAGATCAGGCCGGATCCGCCGATACCGACGTACAGGCCGTCGACGTCGTCCGGGAGCTGCGAGATGTAGGACGAGTAGTCCTCCTCACCCAGAGGCGCCCAGACGCGCTTGGTGACCTTGCCACCGATCGCGCAGAACTCGGCGACGAAGCCCGACAGCGACGTGTACGGGAACGAGTAGTCGTCACCGATGATCGCGGCGGTCTTCCAGCCGAGGTCGTTGTAGGCGTAGTCGCCCAGACCGGCCGACCACTGTGCGCCGTCCGGGTGGAACCGGAAGAAGTTCGGCGCCTGCACCTTCAGCGTCGTGTCCTGCGCGCCGGAGATTCCGTTCACGAACGTCTTGTCCGGGTGCTCCTTAGCGTAGTTCGCGACCGCGATGCCCTCGTCGCCAGAGAGCGGGCCGATCATGACGTCGGCGTCCTCCTGCTCCATCAGGCGCCGCGTCTCCTCGATCGCCTTGTCGGCGGTGTCGTCGGCGCAGCCATAACCGACGATCTCGACGTTCTTGCCGGCGATCTGCGCGCCCTCGATGCCGTCGCTCGGCTTCGAGCCCGCGGCCTTGCCGCCCGCGTAGCGGATCAGCGCCAGGTGCGCGCCCGAGATGGTCGGCTCGAAGAACGAGCCGAACGCGCCCTCGCAGTCGGACAGGAACGCGACCTTGATCGTGCCCCCTTCCTGTGCAGCGGTGTCGCCGCCGCCGTCCCCGCCGTCGTCATCGTCGTCGCCACACCCCACGCCGACCAGCCCCAACGCCGCCAGGGCTGCTACCAGCGTCAGCAGCTTGCGTCCCCTCAAAACACCTCTCCTCTCGTGCCCTTCAGTTGACAGTGCCTGGTGCGGGCCCGCCCTCCGGGCCCGTCGTGGTCGTTGTGGTCGGGGAGCCACCTCCTCGTCTTCGCCCTCCGAGGCGATCGCGGATGCTCTCCCAGATGCCGACGAGGCCGCCGGGAGAGATCAGGACGATGATCAGGAAGACCAACCCGATGATCGTGTTGAAACGCGCCGAGCCGAGCACGTTGCCGACCTCGGGGACCCACTTGCGCGAGTAGTTGTCGATCAGCGCGTAGGTCAGCGCGCCGATCCACGCGCCCTCCAGCCGGTAGAGCCCGCCGATGACCGCGATGATCAGGATGTTGATCGTCCACTCGAGGTTGATCGACCCCGGTGAGATGCGGCGGTTGTACCAGACCGACAACACGCCGGCGATGCCTGCGACGAAGGCCGCGAGCGCGAACGCGAGCGTCCGGTGCAGCGTCACGTCGAAGCCGAGAGCGCGCATCCGCGCCGGCTCGTCGCGCACGCCCTGGAGGCCGAGGCCGAACGCCGTGCGTGACAGCCCGCGCAGGGCGATGAACACGACCAGCGCCACGACCAGCGTGACGTAGTAGCGCGGGACGGGATCCTGCTCGGGGTTCCCGAGGATGCCCGGCAGATCGAGGTTGTTGACGCCGCCGAACCCGGACAGCGAGGTGACCTGCGAGAAGAAGTAGAAGACGAGCACGCTGAAGGCGAGCGTGATCATCAGGAAGTAGATCCCCTCGCTGCGGGCCGCGATCCACCCGAACCCCAGCCCCGCCACCGTGGCGAGCAGGAGCGCGGCGACGACGGCCGGCCACGGATTCCATTCGGCGGGGCTGCCACCGTCCGCCAGCACGAGGTTCGCGTACGTCATGCCGGCGATGCCGAGCAGGCCGACCTGCCCGAGCGACACCATCCCGCCGTAGGCGGCGAGGAAGATAAGGCTCGCCGCCGCGACGCCCAGCCACAGCGCCTTGGTCAGGATGACGTTGACGAAGAAGTCATCGAAGACCAGCGGCGCCAGCGCGGCCAGGATCGCGACGACGGCGATCGCGGGCCACGAGAGGCGCGCCGTGCTCGGAGGCGTCACGCCGGCCTCCCGAACAGGCCGAGCGGCCGCACGGCGAGCACGCCGACCAACAGCGCGAACGTAACGAGGATCGAGTAGTTCGTGAGGTCGGTGTCGCCGAAGATCAGGTACACGTCGGCGTACGAGTCGACCAAGCCGAGCGCCAGCGCGCCGATCGCCGCCCCGCCGAGCGAGCCCATCCCGCCGATGATCACGACGATCAGCGAGTTCAGGAGGAACGCGGTGTCCTGCCCGGGAGCCAGCGAGATCATCGTGCCGCCGAGCACGCCGCCGAAGCCGGCCAGCAGCGCGCCGATGAAGAACGCGCCGGCGAACACGAGGTTCACGTTGATGCCCAGCGCCGAGACCATGTCGCGGTCGTCGACGCCGGCGCGCACGATCTTCCCGAAGCGCGTCCGTTTGATCATCAGCCACAGCAGCAGGCCGATCAGCAGCGCTGAGCCGAGGACGACCACGCCGCGGAAGAAGCCGAACCGTACATCGCCCGGCAGGAGGACGCTCGTCGGCCAGCTCGACGGCGCCGCGATGTCCTTCGAGATGCCGCCGAACTCGGCCAGCATCTGGTCGGCGATGATCACCGACAGCGCGATCGTGATCAGCGCCTGCCGCAGGTCCTGACCCTGGTTCCAGCGCAGGAACACCTGCTGCATGCCGACGCCGATGAAGCCGATCGCCAGCGTCGCCACCACCAGCGGGATCAGCCAACCCATGAGGCCGTACTCGGCGTCGGTCGCGCCGCTCAGCGACAGGCCGAGCCCCGTGTCCTCCTTGAACCAGGACTCCTGCATTCTCAGCGCCAGGTAGCCGCCCAGCAGGTACAGGGAGCCGTGCGCCATGTTGACCACGCGCATGAGGCCGAAGATCAGCGTGAAGCCGCTCGCGACCACGAAGTACAGCGCGGCGAGCGTTACGCCGTTGAGCGTCACGATCACGAACTGCCGCAGGTCGTCGGCCGCCTTGACGATCAGGAACACGACGACAACGACGGCGACGGCGGTGTACGCAATGCGCTGGGGAGTCCAGCGGGTGCGGGCGCCGGCGACCTCGGGCGCCTCGAGGACGCCGCCCGTGGTCACCCGTGCGGTCGCGTCACCCGCGCGCTGGACGTCCCCGCCGGAGCTGGAATCGACGGTGTCTGGCATGTCCTTGACAGGAATTGAAAGCTGATGCAGAGTTGTTTGTCAAGTTATGAAATGTCCTGGAAAGGGTCGATGACCACTACCTCGCGAGGAGAACTCGCCGATGCGCAGGCGTCTCTCTCCTCCGCACTGGGCGCGGGCGCGGTTATAACGGCCCCGGCCGAGCTTGACGCCTATACGGCGGACACGTACTGGCCGGCACTGGCCGCGAAGGCCGCCGGGACGCCATTGGCGCGCCCGGACGTGGTCGTACGGCCCCGTACCGAGGAGGAAGTGGCGGTCGTGCTCGAGACCGCAGACGAGCACCGCCTACCCGTGGTGCCCTGGGGCGGCGGCTCGGGCACGCAAGGTGGCGCGCTCGCGATCCACGGTGGCATCGTGATCGACCTGCGGTCGCTCGACGAAGTGATCGAGATCGACGAGACCTCGATGACCGTCACCGTGCAGGCGGGCAAGAACGGCCGCGAGCTCGAGGCCGAGCTCAACGCGCGCGGTCTGATGCTCCCGCACTACCCCGCCTCGGTCGAGTGGGCGACGGTCGGCGGCTACATCGCAGCCCGCGGGTCCGGTGTCCTCTCCACCCGCTACGGGAAGATCGAGGACCTCGTGCTGTCGCTGCGCGTGGCGACGCCGGCCGGCGGGCTGATGGAGACGGTCGGCGTCCCGCGGCACGCGGTCGGGCCCGAGCTCACGCAGCTCTTCGTCGGCTCCGAGGGGACGCTCGGCGTCATCACCCGCGCGACGCTCGCGATCGTCCCCGTGCCCGAGTCGCGCCGCTTCGCCGCGATCGCGTTCCCGTCCGTGAGCGCCGGCATCGGCGCGATCCGCCGCGCGCTCCAGCTCGGCCACCGCCCGTCGGTCGTGCGGATGTACGACGAGGAGGCGACCCGGCTCGCGTTCTCGCCGGTGGTCGGGGAGGACCTGAGCGGCGTGTACACGGTGCTGGCGTTCGAAGGCGAGGCGGAGGCGGCCGAGCTCGAGGAGCGCCGCACGATCGAGTTGGCGCGCGAGGCCGGCGCGGAGGTGCTCGACCCGGCACTCGGGCAGCGCTGGTGGGATCGCCGCTACGACTTCTACCACCCGCCCCACCAGCCCGAGCTGCCCGCGATCTGGGGCACGCTCGACGTGGTCGCGACGTACGCGCGGATCGAGGCGGTCTACGAGGCGCTGCGCGTCGCCGTCCGCGAGCCGTACCGCGACGACGGGCTCGAGCTGCGAATGCACTTCTCGCACTGGTATGCGTGGGGGACGATGATCTACGGCCGCTTCGTGGTGCCGGACGGCGGGCCCGACGCGCTCGCCCTGCACGACCGCATCTGGGAGGACGGCATGACCGCCGCCCTCGACGCCGGCGCGGTCATCAACGACCACCACGGGGTCGGGATCAAGCTCGGGCCGTACATGCGGCGGCAGCACGGCCCGGCGCTGGACGCGATCCGCCAGATCAAGACGGCCCTGGACCCGAACGACGTGATGAACCCCGGCAAGTTGGGCCTGTAGGAACCCGGAGAGGAGAGGACGCCAATGAAGGTGTCGATGCACAACTGGATGCGACCCGAGCCGATCGAGACGACGATCGCGCGGCTCGGGCGCAGCGGCTACGACGGGATCGAGATCTCCGGCGAGCCGGCCCTGTACGACGCCGACGAGGTCAAGCGCCTCATGGATCAGCACGGGATTGAGTGCTGGGGCTCGGTGACGCTGATGACCGGCGGCCGCGATCTCGTGCACGAGGACCACTACGTCCGCCTGGCCAGCGTGCAGTACGTCAAGGACTGCCTCACGCTCGTCGCCTCGCTCGGCGGCAAGATCCTCACGATCGTCCCATCGACGGTCGGCAAGGTCGTGCCCATGGCCTCTCCCGAGGAGGAGTGGGAGTGGGCCGTGCAGGGCCTGAAGGAGTGCCAGGAGCACGCCGAGCAGGTCGGCGTCCGGATCGGGCTCGAGCCGCTCAACCGGTTCGAGACCTACTTCCTCAACCGCGCCGACCAGGCGGTCGCGCTCGCCAAGGAGGTCGGCGGCAACTGCGGCGTGACGCTCGACATCTTCCACATGAACATCGAGGAGGCCGACTGGGCGCAGGCGATCCGCGACACGGGCTCCTACTTGGTCGACTGCCATGTCGCCGACAACAACCGCATGCCCTGCGGCCAGGGCGCGATCGACTGGGAGCTGCTCGTCCGCACGCTCGGCGAGATCAGCTACGACGACTACCTGACGGTCGAGTTCGTGGTGCCGGTCGACCGCACGCCGCTCTCGCAGCGGACGGAGATCGCCGACGCCGCCGACGCCGGAGCCAGCCAGGGGATGGAGCAGTTCCTGCGCGACCACGGCACCGGCACGGTGCCCGAGCACTACTACGACCGCTACGTGCAGGACTCGATCGATCGCCTCCGCCAGGCGCTGTCGGCGGCCGCGGGTGCGAGGGTCTGACCCCGGCATCGCGCTGATCGGCACCCTCGACACGAAGGGGGCCGAGATCGCCTACGTTCGCGACCGCCTCGCGGCGCTCGGCGTGCGCCCGCTCGTCGTCGACTCGGGGATCCTCGGCGAGCCGGACGGCTGCGAGCCCGACGTGCACCGGTCGGAGGTGGCGCGAGCCGGTGGCCACGACCTGGACGCCGTGCGCGCGGCGGGGTCGCGCGGAGCCGCCGTCCAGCTGATGCTCGAGGGGGTGCGTGCAGTCGTCCTGCGCGAGTTCACGGCCGGGAGGATCGCGGGCGTGCTGTGCCTCGGCGGCGCGGAGGGCGCGCTGCTCGGGGCGGCCGCCATGCACGCGCTGCCGGTCGGCGTGCCGAAGCTGATCGTCTCGCCCAGCGCATCCGGCCGGCGTCCGTTCGGCCCGTTCGTGGGCGAGGGCGATGTGACGGTCATGCACTCGGTGATCGACATCCTCGGCCTCAACGAGATCTCCCGCGCGATCTTCGACAACGCCGCGGCCGCGGTCGCGGGGATGGTGCGCGACGGCGGGCGCCCGGTCGGCCGGCTCGGCGAGAAGTGCGTCGGGATCACGATGCTCGGCCAGACGACGCCGGGCGTGATGCGCGTGCGCGACGCGCTGGTCGACGCCGGCCACGAGCCGGTGATCTTCCACGCCAACGGCGTCGGCGGCCCCGCGATGGAGCATCTCGTCGAGGCCGGCGCGCTCGGGGGCGTGATCGACTACACGCTCTCCGAGCTGGCGAACTCGCTGCTCGACGGCATCCACGCCACCGGCCCCGACCGACTGCGCGTGGCGGGCCGCCACGGCATCCCGCAGGTCGTCGTGCCGGGCTGCGTGGACTTCTTCAACCAGGGCCCGCGCGAGTCGCTCCCCGAGCGCTACCGCTCGCGCAAGAGCTACTTCCACAACCCGGTCGCGACGCTCGTGCGGCTCGACGCCGAGGAGGAGACGGCGCTCGGGCGAATGGTCGCCGAGCGGCTCAACGAGGCCCGCGGGCCGGTGCACGTGGTCGCCCCGACGCGCGGGTTCTCGCTCGCCGACGCCGAGGGCGGCGATCTCTGGGACCCCGATGCCGACCGCGCGTTCCTCGACGCGCTGCGCTCCTCGCTGCGGCCCCACATCCCGTACGAGACGGTCGACGCCCACGTCGACGACGCGCCGTTCGCCGACGTGGTCGCCGAGCGGTACCTGACCTTGACCCAGGAGCCCGCCCATGCCTGAAGACGGCCGCCCCGTCTCCAACAACCTGATCGACCTCGCGCCGCCCGATATCGCATGGTTCCAGGAGCGGTCCGACATCGTGCTGGTGCCGATCGGCTCGCTCGAGCAGCACGGGGCGCACCTCCCGCTGGGGACCGACACGATCACGGCGCTCGAGGTCTCGAGGCGTGCAGCGGCCAAGGCCGACGTTCCGTACACGCCGCCGTTCTGGGCCGGCTACTCGCCGCAGCACCTTCGCGAGACCGAATCCGGCGTGGGCACCGTGACGCTGCGCGCGACCACGCTCAACGAGGTCCTGTACGACATCGCGCGCTCGCTGATCCATCACGGCTGGAACAAGCTCGTGTTCGTCAACGGCCACGGCTCGAACACGAAGGTGCTCGATCCCCTGCTGCGGCGGATCAAGTACGAGACGGGCGCGTTCGTGGCGCTCTACAAGCCGTACGCCGAGCGCTACATCGGGCTGCTCTCCGACTTGCTCGAGAACCCGCCGGACGAGACGCCGGGCTGGCACGCGTCCGAGCTGGAGACGTCGCAGGTGATGGCCCACAACGCCAGCCTCGTGCGGATGGACCGCGCCGCGCCGGACCGCGCGCAGGTCCCGCGCTGGCTGCCCGACAGCTTCATCAAGAAGGACGGGGCGCCGGACGTCGAGTTCGACGGCTACCAGTATTTCGTCTTCCCCATGGACCACGGCGAGTTCTCGCGGACGGGCGTCATCGGCAACCCGATGACGGCGACCGCCGAGAAGGGCGAGGAGGCCCTGGAGCGATTCGCAGATCACCTCGTGAAAGCAATCGACGAGTTCCGCCCGCTGGAGGTCAACGTGACCCGGAGGGCGTTCGAGGACCGCGTCTGAGCACCGTGCCGCCAGCCCTGCGCCGAGCTCAGATCCTGGAGCGGATCCAGCGGGACGGCGGCGTCTCGGTCGCCGACTTGGCGCGCGACCACGCCGTCTCGCCGATTACCGTCCACCGTGACCTGGAGCAACTCGCGCGCGAGGGGCTCGTGGAGCGCGTCCACGGCGGCGCGCGCGCGATCCGCGGAACCGGCATGCTGCCGTTGATCGCCACCGCCTGGACCCAGCGCGTCGAGCAGGCCGCCGCCGCGAAAGCGGCGATCGCGGCGCACGTCGCGACCATGGTCCCGAGCGGCTCGACCGTGTTCCTGGACGCGTCGTCGAGCGCGCTGGCGCTGGCCCGGCGGCTGATGGAGGACCCGCCCAACGAGCTGACGCTCGTCACCAACTCGCCGGCGATCGCGTACGAGGTGATCGCCGAGCCGATGCACGTGGTGGTCTGCCCAGGCGAGCTCGACCAGCACATGCGGATGCTCGCCGGCCGCTGGACGGTCGAGTTCCTGCACGAGCTCAACTTCGACATGGCGTTCGTCTCGGCTGCGGGACTCACGCTGGACGCCGGGCTGACGACGTCGCGCCGCCCGCTGGCCGACGTGGTCAACGCGGCGCGCGCAGCGGCGGGCAGGACCGTCGGGATGATCGACGCCACCAAGTTCGGGCGGGCGTCGCTCGTCTCGATCGCGCGCGCGCAGGAGCTCGACGTGATCGTGACCGACGACGGTCTGGAGGAGGCCGTCGCGGAGGAGTACCGGGCAGCCGCGGTGCGGCTGGAGATCGTCACTACGTAGGGAGGAACGAGGGAGATGGCACGACCCGTAACGCTGTTCACCGGGCAGTGGGCCGACCTGGCGCTCGACGAGCTGGCGGCGAAGTGCGCCGGGTGGGGGTTCGACGGCCTCGAGCTCGCCTGCTGGGGCGACCACTTCGACGTCGCCGAGGCGATGCGCGACAGCGGGTATGCCGCCGGCCAGCGCGCACTCCTCGAGCGGCACGGGCTCGGTTGCTGGGCGATCGGCAACCACCTCGTCGGCCAGGCCGTGTGCGACCCGATCGACGAGCGGCACAAGGGCGTGCTGTCGCCGGAGATCTGGGGCGACGGCGACCCCGAGGGCGTGCGGCAGCGCGCCGCCGAGGGGATGAAGGACACCGCGCGCGCGGCTGCGCAGCTCGGCGTCGAGGTCGTCACCGGGTTCACCGGGTCGCCGACGTGGCACATGGTCTACTCGTTCCCGCCCAACGACTTCGACGAGATCGAGCGCGGCTACCAGGAGTTCGCCGAGCGCTGGGGGCCGATCATCGACGTCTTCGAGGCCGAGGGCGTGAAGTTCGCGCTCGAGGTCCACCCGACCGAGATCGCCTACGACTTCGTGACCACCCGCAAGGCGTTCGAGGCGATCGGCGACCGGCCCGGGTTCGGGATCAACTTCGACCCCAGCCACTTCGAGCACCAGTTCCTCGACTCCGCCGCCTTCATCACGGAGTTCGGCGCCAAGGTCTACCACGCGCACATCAAGGACTCGGTGAAGCGGCTCGACGGCCGCTCGTCGATCCTCGGCGGCCACCTGAACTTCGGCGTGGCCGGCCGCGGCTGGGACTTCGTCTCCCCCGGGCACGGCGACGTCGACTTCGAGAGCATGATCCGCGCCTTGAACCGGATCGGGTACAACGGTCCCCTCTCGATCGAGTGGGAGGATTCCGGGATGGATCGCGACTGGGGAGCGCCGGACGCCCTTGCCTTCGTGCGCCGCACGGACTTCGCCCCGTCCTCGGTCGCGTTCGACGCAGCCTTCGCGAAGGAGTCCTGAATGTCCGAAGTCGGGTTCGTGACGATGGGCAAGACCTCCGGTGGGGAGGAGGTCAAGCCGATCGGGATCGGCATGCTGGGCTACGCGTTCATGGGCAAGGCCCATTCCAACGCCTACAAGACGCTGGCCTACATGACGTGGCCGCCGCCGCTCATGCCGCAGCTCGTGGCGATCGCCGGCCGCAACGAGGAGGCGGTCGCCGACGCCGCCCGCCGCTACGGGTTCGCCGAGTACAAGACCGATTGGAAGGCGCTGCTCGGGGACGACCGGATCGAGCTGTTCGACAACGCGGGCCCGAACAACCTCCACGCCGAGCCGACGATCGCGGCCGCCGAGGCGGGCAAGCACGTGATCTGCGAGAAGCCGCTCGGGCGCGACGCCGCCGAGTCCTACGAGACGTGGCAGCGCGTCAAGGCCGCCGGCGTCAAGCACATGTGCGCGTTCAACTACCGCTTCGTGCCCGCCGTGCGGCTCGCGCACCAGATCATCTCGTCGGGCGAGCTGGGCGATCTCCAGCACTTCCGCGGCGCGTACCTGCAGGAATGGGGCACGACGGAGGGCGACATCTGGCGGTTCCAGAAGGACATCGCCGGGTCGGGCTCGCTCGGCGACCTCGGCGCGCACGTGATCGACCTCTCGCGCTATCTGGTCGGCGAGATCGACGAGGTGTCGGCAATCACGCAGACGTTCATCCCGGATCGCGACGTCGACGACGCGGTCGAGGCGGTCGTGCGGTTCGAGAACGGCGCGGTCGGCACGATCGAGGCGTCGCGGTTCTGCCCGGGACGAAAGAACGCGTTCACCTGGGAGATCAACGGGTCCAAGGGCTCCCTCGCGTTCGACCTCGAGCGCCTCAACGAGCTCCACTACTCCGAGGGCAACGCCGGCTTCCGCACGGTGCTGGTGTCCGAGGCCGACCACCCGTTCTGGGAGCACTGGTGGCCGCAGGGGCACATGATCGGCTGGGAGCACAGCTTCGTCCACGAGCTGCACCACCTGCTCACGGCGATCCGCGACGACGGCGAGGTCGCGCCGCACGGGGCGACGCTCGAGGACGGCTACCGCGCCGCGGAGATCTGCGACGCGATGCTGCGCTCGGCCGACCAGGGCGGGCGCGAGCGCGTGACGTACCGGTGAAGTCGGCGGGGCCCCGAACCTTCTCGTTTGGGGCCCTCCGCAGCGGGGCAGCCTTAGTGTCGGCGGGTACAGACGGCGCGCAAGCGCCGTTTCGATTTCAGATGTGATCGCGGCCTGAGCGACAGCCGCGTCTTCCTCTTGTGCCGAACGAGTGCCGACATCATCGGTGGCTTCCAGCTGCCCGGGAGCTGCTGCTCGCCTTCGCCATCGCCTCGCTGGTGACGTTCGTCGTGTGGCGCGCGCTGCCCGTCGCCGCCTCCTCGAGCCCGCGGCCCTGGGACGACGGCGTGGTGCGGATCTACGACGCGAGTGAGCTCGGCCGCACGGTGACCACGGCGGCCCAGCGCTGGAACACGTCCGGCGCGCGGGTGCGGCTGATCAAGGTCGCCACGCGCGAGGCCGCCGACGTCGTGTTCGAGGTCGACGACCAGCAGCTGAGCGAGGCGTGCGGGCGCGACTGCCTCGGCTACACGACGTCGATCGGCCGGCCGGCGCACGGGCAGGTGACGGTGCTGCTGGCCGCCGAGCTGAGCGGCAGCCCGCGACCGCTGTCGGTGTGGGTCGCCGCGCACGAGCTCGGGCACGTGCTCGGCCTTCACCATCGCGACGGCCGCGCGTGCTCGCTGATGAGCGCGCACGCGTTCGACACCAGTTGCGCGCCGTCACTGGCCGCGGAGCCGCCGACGCTCGACCAGCTCGCGTGCGTCCCCGCTCCCGCCGACGTCGAGGACGCGGCCGCGCTCTACGGCGGGTCGCTCACTCGGCGCGACATGCGCTGCCGCTGAACTCTCGTAGAGCTCGAACTGCGCGGCGAGCTGCTCGAGCCGCGCGGCGGTGGCCGACAGCTCGCGCGCCGAGGCGACGATGTCCTGCGCCGAGGCGCTCGTCTGCTCAGTCGAGGCCGAGACCTGCTCGGCGGAGCTCGAGGACTCCTCCGCGACGGCGCCGATCGCGCTCATGTCGTCGCCGATCCGCTCGGTGTCGGCGGCAATGCGCGCGACGACGTCGGCGATTTGGCCGACCCGCTCGGTGACGGCGTCTCGTATGGACGACTTGACGAATGTCAGAGCGCTTGGCTCAAGCCCCGTGCGGCGGCCGCCGATCCGGTCGCGAGCACGGCGCTCTCGAACGTGCACGAGAGCAGGGTGAAACCGAGCGCGCGGAAGCCCGCCGCCTGGTCTGCCCGTGCCAGATGCAGCGCCGCTGTCTTGCCGTGCTTCGACGCCGCCTGCGCGATCCGGTGGGCCGCGTCCTGCAGCTCGGCGCCCGCCAGGTCGAGCGCGCAGCCGAGGTCGGCGGAGAGGTCGGCGGGGCCCATCAGTAGCGCGTCGACGTCTTCCTGTGCGGCGATCTCGTCGACCGCCTCGAGTGCGCTCGCGCGCTCGATCTGGACGATGCAGGCGAGCGCGGCGTCGGCCTGCGGGCGGAAGTCCGGGCCGGCCGCTCCGAACCGGTTCCCGCGCGAGAAGGGCGAGATCCCGCGCGTGCCCGCGTAGCGGGTGGCGCGGGCGGCGCGGTCCGCCTCCTCGGCGTCGGCCACCTGCGGGATGATCACGCCGCTCGCGCCCGCGTCGAGCATGCGGCCGACCTGGGCGGGCCCGTCGGGGACGCGCACGACGACCGTCGCGTGCGCGTCGGCGGCCTGGATCTGGGCGCGCGCCGCATCCTCGCCGCCGGCGCCGTGCTCGAGGTCGACGACCACGACGTCGAAGCCGCTCCTCGCCGTGATCTCGGCGGTGACCGGTGACCCGAGGTCGAGGAACGCGGCCGTCAGCGGCTCACGTCGCCGCAGCCGCTCGCGCAGGCCGGTGTACGTCACGGCGCGCATCATGCCCGATGCACGTCCGCGAGCGTCGGGGCGTAGGGCACTACCGGCGCGTACGCTGCGCGGGTGATCGCCTCCCGGCTGGCCGGCTTCGGCACGACGATCTTCACCGAGATGTCCGCGCTCGCCGAGCGCACGGGCGCGATCAACCTCGGGCAGGGGTTCCCGGACGAGGACGGGCCGGCGGAGGTGTTGGAGGCGGCCGCGGCGGCGATGCGCGCGGGCCACAACCAGTACGCGCCGCTGGCCGGCGTGCCGGCGCTGCGCTCCGCGATCGCCGCTCACCAGGCGCGCTTCTACGGGCTGGAGGTGGATGCCGACGCCGGCGTGCAGGTGACGTTCGGCGCGACCGAGGCGATCGCGGCGGCGATGCTCGGCCTGCTCGAGCCGGGCGACGAGGTGGTGGTGTTCGAGCCGCTGTACGACTCGTACGCGGCGAGCATCGAGCTCGCGGGCGGTGTGCGGCGGGTCGTGACGCTGCGGCCGCCGGACTGGAGCTTCGATCCCGAGGCGCTGTCGGCCGCGGTCGGTCCGCGCACGCGGATGGTCCTGCTCAACTCGCCGCACAACCCGACCGGGAAGGTGTTCTCGCGCGAGGAGCTGGCGCTGGTGGCCTCGGTGTGTCTCGAGCACGACCTGATCGCGGTGTCCGATGAGGTGTACGAGCATCTGGTCTACGACGGCGGGTCGCACGTGCCGCTGGCGACGCTGGAGGGGATGGCCGAGCGGACGCTCGTCATCTCCTCGCTCGGCAAGACCTTCTCGGTGACCGGCTGGAAGACCGGCTGGGCAACCGGGCCGCCGCAGCTGGTCGCCGGCGTGAGGGCCGCGAAGCAGTTCATGTCGTTCGCGGGCGGCACGCCGTTCCAGCACGCGGGCGCGGCCGCGCTGGCGCTCGGCGACGAGTTCTACGCCGCGCTGACGAGCGCGTTCCAGACCAAGCGGGACCACCTGCGGGCCGGCCTGCTCGCCGCTGGGCTCGAGCCCCTGCCGGTCGCCGGCACGTACTTCGTCAACGCGCGCGTGGAGGGTTCGGGGGCCGAGTTCTGCCGCGAGCTGCCGTCGCGGGCCGGGGTGGTGGCGATCCCGACGTCGGTGTTCTACGACGACCCCAAGGTCGGCCGCTCACTCGTCCGGTTCGCGTTCTGCAAGCGCGAGTCGGTGATCGACGAGGCGGCCGCTCGACTGGCGCGCTTGCGTGCTGTCGCGGGATGAGGGGTCGCTCGGCGGGACGAACTGCGCTGGGTGGGGGAGTGAGGGAGCCAACCGCGCGGCCGGGCTTGGGGCGCTGGGCGGTCGAGTGATGACTTTGTTCCCGCTGCGGGAACAAACTCGGCAGTCGGCAGGCCGGGGTGCGGCGGAGTCCGCCCCGTGCCCGGTCCCGCCGGCTCCCCCACCCAGCGCAGTGACGTTCGCCGGCGCCCCCGGCCGGTTCGTCCGCTCCGCCACGGGTCGACAACCGACTCGCTGCGCGCTATCTTCACGCGCGTGGCAAACGTTTTCCGGGACTCGGCTGTGGAGTCTGGTGCGGGCGTCCGGCGGATCGGGATCGTGATGAACGGGGTCACCGGTCGGATGGGCACCAACCAACACCTCGTGCGCTCGATACTGGCCATCCGCGAGCAGGGCGGCGTGGTTGCGGGCACCGAGCGGCTGTGGCCCGAGCCGCTGCTGATCGGTCGCGACGAGGGCAAGCTGCGCGCACTGGCCGAGCCGCACGAGCTCGAGCACACGACGGACCTGCAAGCCGCGCTGTCGGACGACGGCTACGAGATCTACTTCGACGCGCAGGTCACGAGCCGCCGTGAGGCCGCCGTGCGCTCGGCGATCGAAGCCGGCCGGCACGTCTACTGCGAGAAGCCGATCACCGAGGACCTCGAGTCCGCCCTCGCCCTCGCCAAGCTGGCCGACGACGCCGGCATCAAGCACGGCGTGGTGCAGGACAAGCTGTTCCTGCCCGGCATCCGCACGCTCAAGCGCGTGCTCGACAGCGGCGCGCTCGGGCGGGTGCTCGCCGTCCGCGGCGAGTTCGGCTACTGGGTCTTCCCGGGCCCCGACCCCGCGCCGCAGCGCCCCTCGTGGAACTACCGCGCGCAGGACGGCGGCGGCATCGTGGCCGACATGTTCTCCCACTGGCGCTACGTGCTCGACGACCTGTTCGGCTCGGTCCGCGGGGTGTACGCGCTCGGCGCCACCCACCTGCCGGTCCGCTACGACGAGCAGGGCGAGCCGTACGACGCCACCGCCGAGGACGCCGCGTACGCGATCTTCGAGCTCGAGGGCGGCGTGATCGCCCAGCTCAACTCGTCGTGGTGTGTACGCGTGGATCGCGGCGAGCTGTTCGAGCTCCAGGTCGATGGCACCGACGGCAGCGCGGTGGCCGGCCTGCGCGAGTGCCGCATCCAAGCCGCCGCCGACACGCCGCGCGCCGTCTGGAACCCCGACCTGCCCGACCCGATCGACCACCGCGCCGTGTGGAGCGACGTCCCCGCCGAGGAGCCCGACAACGCCTTCAAGGTCCAGTGGGAGAAGTTCCTCCGCCACGTCGCGCACGACGAGCCGTTCCCGTGGGACTTCCGCGCCGCCGCCCGAGGCGTGCAGCTCGCCGAGCTCGGCATGCGCTCGTGGCGGGAGCAGCGCTTTCTCGAGGTGCCGCCGCTGTGACCCTCGTGC
>JBKOYW010000009.1:0-10240 GCA_046744275.1 Actinomycetota bacterium | reverse complement strand
ATCCAGAGGTGCTCGCCCGGCTCGAGGTGGACGGCGCGACCCACGCCGACGGCCACGCGCCAGGCGTGGGAGGCCGCGCACTCGATGCCTACGTCGCGGCCGGGATCCGCTCCGACCACGAGGCGACGACGCTGGAGGAGGCGCTCGAGAAGCGCAGGCGCGGCATGTGGGTCCTGCTCCGCGAGGCGTCCAACGCCCGAAACCTGCGCGACCTGCTGCCGCTCGTGCGCGAGTACGGCCCGCAGCACTGCGCGTTCTGCACCGACGACCGCGAGCCGGACTTCCTGTTTCGCGACGGGCACATCGACCAGATGTGCCGCGTCGCGGTGGAGGAGGGGATCGCGCCCGAGGCGGCGCTGCTGATGGCCACGCTGCACCCCGCGCGCTGCCACGGGCTGCTGGACCGCGGGGCGATCGCGCCGGGCCTGCGCGCCGACCTCGTGCTGCTCGACGACCTGTCCTCGTTCCTCCCCGCGCGCGTGTACAAGGACGGCGCGCTCGTCGCGGCGGGCGGGCGCGGCGAGCCGTTCGAGCGGCCGCCGATCCCGGAGCGCGTGCGGAGCACGATGCGCTCGGCACCGCTGGCGGGCGACGCGTTCGCGATCCCCGCCGCCTCGCGCGTGCGCGTGATCGAGACGATCCCGGGGCAGCTCATCACGCATGCGCGCGAGGAGGAGCCTGCGATGCGCGACGGGCAGGTGGTCGCCGACCCGGAGCGCGACCTCGCCAAGATCGCCGTCGTCGAGCGGCACCACGCGACGGGCCGTATCGGGGTCGGCCTGGTCCGCGGCTTCGGCCTGCGTACCGGGGCGTTCGCCTCGACCGTGGCGCACGACGCCCACAACCTCGTCGTGGTCGGGACCAGCGACGAGGACATGACCGCGTGCGCAGTCCGCCTGCAGGAGATCGGCGGCGGCATCGTGGTCGCGCGCGACGGCGCCGTCCGCGGCGAGCTGGCGCTGCCGGTGGCCGGGCTGCTGTCCGACGAGCCGGTCGAGGACGTCGTCGCTCGCCTCGAGGGGCTCCAGGACATGCTGCGCGAGCAGGGCGTCCGCGACAGCGCGCCGTTCATGACCCTCTCCTTCCTCGCGCTGTCGGTGATCCCGTCGCTGAAGATCACCGACCGAGGGCTCGTCGACGTCGACCGCTTCGAGATCGTGCCGCTGGCCGTCTCGGCGCCCTGACGGTGCGGTTACCGTTGACCTCGGATCATGCAACGGGAGGCAGAGATGGCGAGCACCGCGCGCGAACGGGCTACGCGCGCCGAACCCGGATGACTTCCCCAAGCTCGTCGCGAAGCTGACGAAACTCGACTCAACGCCGTGCGCATGGCCCGAGGAGGACATCCGGGCGATCGCGGCGCCGACCCTGATCGTCCTCGGCGACTCCGACAGCATCCGGCTCGAGCACGCGGTCGAGCTGTTCCCGCTGCGCGGCGGCGGGGTGATGCGCGATCTCGCCGGCATGCCGGCATCGCAGCTCGCCGTGCTCCCCGGCACCTCCCACTTCGTCTCGCCTGGTTTCGGGCTCATCGACCGGGCCGACTGGCTGCTGGCGATGGTCCCGCCGTTCCTCGACGCGCCGATGCCGCCGTGAGCGTACGCGTCTCGCACGCTGCGGAGCTCGGTCAGGGCTGCGGCGCGTAGGCGGCGAGGAAGGCGCGCACTCCGGCGTCGGCGTACCGGTTGAGCTCGGCGGCGGCGGGGGGCTCGTCGTCGCCGAGCAGCATCGCCCGGTTCAACGGGATCGACATCACGAGCCAGTTGAAGTGTGCGGCCGTGAGCAGCGGGTCCCCCGGGCGCAGCACGCCCCTGTCGGCGAGGCGCTCGAACACGGTTGCCAGCGTGGCGATCGTGCGTCCTGGGCCTTGCTCGTAGAAGGTCCGGCCGAGTTCCGGGAAGCGACCGGCCTCGCCGATGACCAAGCGGCGCAGCTGCAGGATCCGCGGTTGCATCACCTTCCCGAGCAGCTGCCGCGCGAGGCCGCGAAGGTCGGCCTCGAGGTCACCGCTGTCCTGGAGCTTGAGCACCTCGTCGTGGACCGGCTTGGCGACCTCCTCGACCGTGCTGATGACGATCTCGGAGAACAGGCTCTCCTTGTCGGCGAAGTGCTTGTAGACGGTCTGCTTCGAGACCCCGGCGACGGCCGCGATCTCGTCCATGCTCGTGCCCCGGTAGCCCTGGCGCAGGAACAGCGTCGTGCCCGCATCGAGGATCGCCCGGCGCTTGCGGGCCGACCGGCTCTCCGCCTGCAGATCGATGGACGCGTTCGGTAGCGGACGGCCGCTCGTCAAGTTGCTCGCCATGGTACTGGACGGTTCAGTTCTATAGTACTATACGGTCTAGTTCCGATGAGCCTTAGATCAGGTTCCGCCGCTCTCGGTAGAGGAGGTCCACATGTCGTCACAGGAATCAGCGGTGGTCGAGGCGCACCCGCTGTTGAGCGGTCTCGTGATCGGGGAGTCGCCGCGTTGGCACGAGGGTCGTCTGTGGTTCGCGAATTGGGGCACAGGCGAGATCGTCGCCGTCGATCCCGAGGGGCGCAGCGAGGTCGTCGGCGAGGGCCCGCCCGGCCTCGGGTGGTCCATCGACTGGCTCCCCGACGGCCGCCTCCTCATCACGGGCGAGGGGCTGATGCGCAGGGAGCCCGACGGCTCGATGGTCGAGCATGCCGACCTGAGCGGCTTAGGCGTCGACGGTTTCAACGAGATCGTCGTCGACGGCCGCGGCAACATCTACGTCAACGGCGGCTGCGACTTCGACCCTGGTGAGGGGAACGCCCCCGGGATCATCGCTCTCGTCACCCCCGATGGTTCCGTACGCAAGGTCGCCGACGAGATCGCGTTCCCCAACGGCATGGCCGTCTCGGCCGACAACTCGACGCTGGTCATCGCGGAGTCCTTCGCCGCAAGGCTGACGGCGTTCGACATCGCCCCCGACGGAAGCCTCTCGAACCGCCGGACGTGGGCCGACGGCGTCGGTCCCGATGGGATCTGCATGGACGCCGGAGGTGCGGTCTGGACGGGCGTGGGCGAGTTCGGCGACAACCTCGTCGGCCGGGTGCGGGAAGGCGGCGAGGTGCTCGAGCGAGTCCACGTCGGCATGCCCTGCTTCGCCTGCATGCTCGGGGGCGACGACCGACAGACGCTGTTCATGCTGGCAGCGGACTGGCGCATGACAGAAGGCTTCGAGGACAACATCGCTCGGCTGACCCAAGGGCCGCGCACCGGTCAGCTGCTCACGGCCCCCGCGCCCGCACCGGGCGTCGGTTGGCCGTAAGGCGTCAGAACACGTTCACCTCGAGCCAATCGGCCGCGAGATCCCCCGGGCGACGAGGACGCGGTGCCGACGACCACGGCGTCCAGCGGTACGCCAGCCGCCGACAGGATCGCCGGGTTGACGAAGACGATGTAGCTCATCGTCAGGAACGTCGCCACGCCGCCGAGCAGCTCGGTCCGCGGGCTCGTCCCGCGCTCGGCGGTGTGGAAACGGCGGGCCAGGAAGCCCTGAGGCTGGGGCTGCGCGGCGGCGGCCACGATGGCCGAACGTACCAGTGGTCCCCGCGGACTCCCGGCTGGTTGAATCCGCTCTCGATGGACGCGATCAACGAGCTCGACCGCGCCGCCTTCGTGGAGCGCTTCGGCCCGCTGTTCGAGCATTCGCCGTGGGTCGCCGAGGCCGCGTGGCGCGATCATCCGTTCGCCGATCGCGAGGAGCTCTACGAGGCGCTCGTCGGCGCGATGTACGCGGCGCCAAAGGAGCGCAAGCTCGCGCTCATCCGCGCCCATCCCGACCTCGCCGGCAAAGCGGCGATCGAGGGCACGCTGACCAAGCGCTCCAAGCGCGAACAGGCCTCGGCCGGGCTCGACCGGCTCACCCCCGACGAGTACGAGGCGTTCACGCGGACGAACGCGGCCTACAAGGAGCGCTTCGGGTTCCCGTTCGTCGTGTGCGTGCGCGAGCACACCAAGGAGTCGATCCTGCGCGTGGCGGCGGAGCGGCTCAACAACACCGAGGACGAGGAGATCCGCGTGGCGCTGGAGGAGATCGCCAAGATCGCCCGGCTGCGGCTGGAGGACATGCTGTGAAGATCTCCTACGGCAAGCTGCGCGTGCCCGTGCACCGGATCGAGGGCGACGACGTCTTCGCGTGCGAGGTCAGCGTCGAGGTGCTGGGCGAGAACTTCGCGCCCGCCTACACCGAGGGCGACAACTCGGCCGTCGTCGCCACCGACACGATGAAGAACTTCATCCTGCGCGAGGCCGCCCGGCACGACGGCGAGACGCTGGAGGGATTCCTCATGTTCGTCGGCGAGCGGATGATCGCGACCTACCCGGTGATGGAGGCGCTGCGCGTGAGCGGTCGCGAGCTGCGCTTCGACCGGCTCGCCGGCAAGGTGTTCGCGCGCTCGGGCGACGACCACGGGGTCGCGGAGGTGGAGCTCGGGCCGGACGGCGTGACCGACGTGCGCGCCGGCCGCCACGGCCTGATGCTGCTCAAGACCCGCGGCAGCGCGTTCACGCACTTCGCGCGCGACGAGTACACGACGCTGCCCGAGCGCGGCGACCGGCCGCTGTTCATCCGGCTCGACGTCGACTGGCGCTACGTCGACACCGCCCGGCACGTCGACTCGCGCGCCGTCCGCGACCACCTGGCCGCCACGTTCGACGACTTCGTGTCGGAGTCGATCCAGCACCTCGTGCACGAGATGGGCACGCGGCTGCTGGCCGACCACGCGCAGCTCGCCGAGGTCTCGTTCACGGCCGAGAACCACACCCGCGACCCGGTCGGCGAGGATGACGGCCGGCGGGTCTACACCGACCCCTTCCCGGCACAGGGCCTGATCACGCTCACCCTCGCGCGATGAGCCTGACCACGCATGTCCTCGACACGGCGCGCGGCGTGCCCGCGGCCGGCGTCGCGATCGAGCTGCGGCGCGGCGGTCAGCTGCTCGCGGCCACGACCACGAACGAGGACGGCCGGGCGACGATGCTGGAGAACCTCGACGCGGCGGAGTACGAGCTGACCTTCGCGGTCGGCGACTACTTCGGGGAGCGCGCGTTCCTGGACCGCGTGCCGGTGCGGTTCTCGATCGCCGACCCCGACACGCACTATCACGTGCCGCTGCTGGTCTCGCCCTGGTCCTACAGCACGTACCGGGGCAGTTGAGCGCGGCCGCGCGCGTGCTCGAGCGCTGCGACCGCCTCGGGCAGGTCAGCGAGGAGCCCGACCGGCTGACGCGGCGCTTCGGGACCGGGGCGATGCGCGAGGCGAACGCGCTCGTGGCGGGCTGGATGCGCGAGGCGGGCCTCGACCCGCGCGAGGACGCAGTCGGCAACCTGATCGGGCGGCGCGGCGAGGGGGCCGCCTTGATGCTCGGTTCGCACCTCGACACCGTCGTCGACGCCGGCCGCTACGACGGCCCGCTCGGCGTACTCGTCGCGCTCGAGGCGGTCGAGCGAGTGCCGGGTCCGATCGAGGTCGTGGGCTTCGCCGACGAGGAGGGCGTGCGCTTCGGCACGGCCTACCTCGGCTCCTCCGCCATGACGGGCCGCTTCGACCCCGCGTGGCTCGACCTGCGCGACGACCAGGGGGTGCGCCTCGGTGACCTCGTGCGCGAGCCCGGACCGGCGCGCGACGACGTGCTCGGCTACGTGGAGGTGCACATCGAGCAGGGGCCGGTGCTCGAGCGCCTCGGGGAGCCGGTTGGCGTCGTCACGGCGATCGCCGGGCAGAGCCACGCCGAGGTGAGGTTCGCGGGCGAGGCCGGGCACGCCGGGACGGTGCCGATGGACGTCCGCCGCGACGCGCTGGCGGCGGCCGCCGAGTGGATCAGCGCGGTCGAGTCGGCCGGGGTCCTGGCGACGGTCGGCCGCCTGCAGGTCGAGCCGGGGGCGCGCAACGTCATCCCCGCGCGCGCGATGCTGACGCTGGACGTGCGCGACGGCGACGACGCGAAGCGGCTCGTGGCCGTCGACGGACTACGCGCCCAGGCGGCCGAGATCGCGCGGCGCCGGCGCGTCGAGCTGACATGGCATGACACCGGGGACGTGCCCGCCGTCGCGATGGACGAGCGCCTCACGAACGCATTCGGCGTCGCCACCAGGCTGCCGAGCGGCGCCGGGCACGACGCCGCGATGATGGCCTCGATCGCGCCCGCCGCGATGCTGTTCGTCCGCTGCCGCGGCGGAATCAGCCACAACCCCGCGGAGTCGGTCGAGGAGGCCGACGTGGCGGTGGCCATCGACACGCTGGAGCGCCTGCTGCGTGCCGTATGACCTCGTGATCCGCGGCGGGACCGTCGTGCTGCCGGACGTCATGTCGGTGCCGGCCGACGTGGCGATCGAGGGCGAGGCGATCGCCGCGATCGGACCGGACCTCCCGGCCGGCCGCGAGGAGGTCGACGCGCGCGGCCTGCACGTCCTCCCCGGCGTGCTCGACGCCCACGTGCACTTCAACGAGCCCGGCCGGACCGAGTGGGAGGGCTGGGCGACCGGCTCGCAGGCGCTCGCCGCCGGCGGCGCCACCGCCTGCATCGAGATGCCGCTCAACGCGCACCCGCCGACGGTCGACGGTCCGGCGTTCGATGCCAAGGTCGCGGCCGCCGAGGCGTCCTCGGTGGTCGACTTCGCGCTCTGGGGCGGCCTCGTCCCCGGCAACCTCGACCGCCTCGAGGAGCTCGCCGACCGCGGCGTCGTCGGCTTCAAGGCGTTCATGTGCGACAGCGGGATCGAGGACTTCCCGGCCGTCGACGACGACACGCTGCACGCGGGCATGGCCGAGGCCGCCGCGCTCGGCCTGCCGGTGGCGGTCCACGCCGAGCGCCCGGCGCGCCTGCGCACGCCGGACGGCACCGACTGGCGCGCGTGGGTCGCCTCCCGGCCGATCGGGGCGGAGCTCGACGCGATCGAGACCGCGATCGCGCTCGCCGCGGACACGGGCTGTGACCTGCACGTCGTGCACGTGAGCAGCGCCGCCGGCGTGGAGCTCGTGGCGCGCGCCGACGGGGTGACGTGCGAGACCTGCCCGCACTATCTGACCCTCAGCGAGGAGGACCTCGAGACCCTCGGCACGCGCGCCAAGTGCGCTCCCCCGCTCCGACCCCGGCACGAGGTCGAGGCGCTGTGGCGCCACGTGATCGCCGGCCGCGTCCACCTCGTCGCCTCCGACCACTCCCCCTGCCCGCCGGCGATGAAGGGCCTGGGCCCTGCCGCCGGCGACGAGGCGCCCGACTTCGTCGCCGCCTGGGGCGGCATCGCGGGGGCGCAGTCGACGCTCGGCCTGCTGCTCGACGCGCAGCGGCTGCCGCTGCCGAAGATCGCCGCGCTCACCTCGGCCAACCCAGCCGCCCGCTTCAACCTTCGCAAGGGCCGGCTCGAGCCGGGCGCCGACGCCGACCTCGTGCTCGTCGACCTGCGCGAGCGCCACGTCGCCGAGCTCCAGGACCGCCACAGGCTCAGCCCGTACGCGGGCCGCCCGCTGCCCCGGATCGTCCGCACGTGGGTTCGCGGCGGCGCAGCCGGCGGGCGCCTGATCACCCCACGAAAGGACCCCGCATGAGCGACCTGCGCATCACCGCCGGCCCGCTGGAGTTCGGCGCCGACTGGGTCGAGGCGGCGCCCAAGACGTGCGCCGCGTTCGCCGAGATGCTGCCCTTCGTCAACAAGATCATCCACGTCCGCTGGAGCGGCGAGTCGGCCTGGATCCCGCTCGGCGACCTCCAGACCAACGTGACGTTCGAGAACCACACCAGCCACCCCGCCCCGGGCGAGATCCTGCTCTACCCCGGCGGGTACAGCGAGACCGAGATCCTCTTCCCGTACGGCGGGACGTGCTTCGCGAGCATCGTCGGGCAGCTCGCCGGCAACCACTTCCTGACCGTCACCGACGGTCGGGAGCAGCTGCGCGAGCTCGGCCGGATGGTGCTGTGGGAGGGCGCGCAGGACGTGCGGTTCGAGCGCGCCGGCTGACACGCACGGGTTACTTCCCTACCGCACGGTGCGCGTTGTGGTCGACACTTGGCGCGCGACAGCACTACGCTGCGGCGCAATTCGAAGGGGAGGTCTGTTGATGAGAAGGTTCGTGCCGGCCCTTGCGGCCGCGTTGGCCCTTGGGCTCGTTGTCGGCTGCGGCGGCGACGACGACGATGAGGAGCCCGCCGACCAGGGGAGTCAGCCGCAACAGGAGGCAAAGCAGGGCGGCGATCTGACGATGCTCTACGCCGCAGACGTCGACAACATCGACCCGGGCATCACTTACTACCAGTACGGGTTCCCAGTGGCATACGCGACGCAGCGGCCGCTGTACTCGTTCAAGCCCGACGACGCCATCAACCCGGAGCCGGACCTCGCCGAGGGGCCGCCAGAGATCTCGGAGGACGGCAAGACCGTGACCGTGACGATCCGCACGGGCGTCAAGTTCAGCCCGCCGGTGAACCGCGAGGTCACGTCGGCCGACGTCAAGTACGCGATCGAGCGGGGCTTCACGCCCCAGGTCGCCGGCCCGTACGTGGGCGCGTACATGGGCGATCTCGAGGGCCTCAAGGCGTTCCAGGACGGCAAGGCGGACGAGATCTCGGGCATCGAGACGCCGGACGACCAGACCATCGTCTTCAACCTGGCCCGCCCGCGCGGCGCGATCCTCGCCGGCGCGCTGGCGCTGCCCGCCTCCGCTCCAGTGCCGAAGGAGTACGCGCAGAAGCTCGACGCCAAGACGCCGTCGGGGTACGGCAACAATCAGGTGGCCACAGGCCCGTACATGATTGAGAACGACGAGTCGGGCAAGTTGACCGGCTACACGGCGGGCACCGAGATCAAGCTCGTCCGCAACCCGAACTGGGACGCTTCGACCGACTTCAAGCCGGCGTACCTGGACTCGATCACGATTAAGGAGGGCAGCGACCCGGACGTGGCGTCGCGGCAGATCCTTGACGGCAACGCGTTGGTGTCGGGCGACTTCCAGCTGCCAGCGCCGATCCTGTCGAGCGTGTCGCGCGGTGATCAGAAGGACCTGATGGTCATCTCGCCGCCGACCGGCCGCTTCCGGTACATCGCGGTCAGGACGGACAAGCCGCCGTTCGACAACCCGGACGTCCGGCGCGCGCTCAACGCGGCGTTCGACAAGAACGCGCTGCGGCAGGCGTTCGGCGGGCCGATCACCGGAGAGATCCCGACGCACTGGATCCCGCCGGGGCAGCCGGGCTTCGAGGAGGCCGGCGGCGCCGAGGGCCCGGGTGTCGACTTCATGGCCAAGCCGGAGGGCGATCTCGAGCTGGCGATGGAGTACATGCGCAAGGCCGGCTACGAGTCGGGCAAGTACGACGGCGGCAAGACGTTCACCGGCGTGTCCGACAACGCGACGCAGCAGAAGAACATGACGCAGGTCGCCGTCGCGCAGTTCGAGAAGCTCGGCTTCAAGGTCGACATGAAGTACGTCGTACGCGACTCGATGTACACGAAGTTCTGCCAGGTGCCGGGCAACCAGCCGGACGTGTGCCCGAGCGTCGGCTGGCTGAAGGACTTCGCCGACCCGGAGACGCTGCTCGACCCCGTGTTCAACGGCAAGAACATCCTCGAGCAGGGCAACTCGAACTTCGCCCTGCTCGACGACCCGGAGATCAACAAGGCGATGGACGAGGCCGAGGTGATCAACGATCCCGCCCAGCGCAGGACGTCGTGGGGCGAGATCGACAAGATGATCACCGAGACGGCCGCCGCCGTCCCGTGGCTGTGGGACACGCAGCCGATGCTCCGGTCGGAGGACGTCAACGGCGTGGTCAACGAGGCCAACGCGGCCTGGGACCTGACCTTCACGTCGCTCAAGTAGCGAGCTCGGATCGTCGTGCGGGCAGCTCTGCCCGCACGACGGTCCCGCCGCCGGGCGGGCTTTCGACCACGAGGCGCCCGCCCAGCGCGGCGACCCGGTCGGCGAGACCGGCCAGGCCGCTGCCGGCGGCCGGGTCGGCGCCGCCGATCCCGTCGTCCTGCACGCCGACGACCACGTGCCCGTTGACCTGCTGGACGGTGACCTCGGCCACGGTCGCCGACGCGTATTTGGCGACGTTCGTCAGCGCCTCCATGACCACGAAGTACGCGGCAGCCTCGACCGCCTGCGGCAGGCGGCCCTCGACCGACGCCGAGATCGTCACCGGCAGCGGCGCGCGGGCCGCGAGGCTCTCGAGCGCCGGGTCCAGGCCGCGCTCGGTCAGCACGGCCGGGTGGATGCCGCGGGCGAGCTCGCGC